>JANPOX010000695.1:0-3129 GCA_031428235.1 Bacteroidia bacterium
AATACCGGCATAGAGGTTAAGTATAACGACGTTACAACTGTAGGCAATATAGATAACAATAAGAAACAAGAAGTTACAATTCCGTTAACGGTTGCCACTGATGTAGAACAGGGGTCGGGGACGTTTGAAATTACAGTTCAAGATGCTAATTTGCAAAATTCAACAACAAGCAAATATAACTTTCAGATAGGTGGGGCGGCCAACTATAGCTATATTATGGTAATGGGGCAGTCATTCAGTTCTGCTACGGGTAAAGCTGCGATTGGAGCACCAATAAGCGCTAAATTAAAAATTAAAAATGTAGCGAAAACAGAGGCAAAAAATATTAAAATAAATTTTTTATTGCCTGAAAATGTAATTGCTGTAAATAAACTTTTTGAGTTAATCCCAACAATTGCGTCGGGCGAAGAAAAAGAAATTGTTTTGGATTTTTATGCTAATCAAAACTATAAAAAAACAGATATTAATATTGGACTTGATATTGAAGGCGCCGCTTATTCAAATGCTAAAGAAATTATATTAAAAGTTAAACTCAATGAAACTTTACCTTTAGGTGAGGACTACACCAAAGAGGTAGAGAAAGAACAAGTCGCCTTGCAGGAAAACACCAATAATGGCGCGCAAGAAGAGACATTATACAGAGGAGGTTCTGGCCCAATGAAAGGTTTAAATGTAAATAAACCTAAAGAAATGGTGGTTGGTAAATACTATGCGTTAATTATTGGAATTGATAAATACAAAGCGCCATGGAATCAATTAGTTAATGCCGTAAATGATGCAAAAGCAATAGAAACAACTTTAAAATCCCAGTATAAATTTGATGCTTTCAAAACATTATATAACGAAGTGGCGAGTAGAGATGCTATTATTACGGAATTAGAATGGTTAGTAGCAAATGCAAAAGAAAATGATAATGTATTTATTTTTTATTCGGGGCACGGTGAATATAAAAAAGAACTAGGAAAGGGTTATTGGGTACCTGTTGATGCAGTAACAGCATCCACAGCAAAGTATATTTCTAATTCTGATTTGCAAACATACATCAATGGAATTAAATCGAAACATACTTTATTAGTTTCTGATGCCTGTTTTAGTGGTGATATATTTAGGGGTAATACAGTTTCTGTGCCATTCGAAGAGTCAGAGAAATATTATAAAGAAGTTCATAGTTTAGTTTCTCGTCAGGCCATTACTTCAGGAGGCATTGAGCCTGTTATGGATGGCGGTAAAGATGGGCATTCTGTATTTACCTACTATTTTTTAAAATCATTAAATGAAAATAAAGCAAAATATTTTGATGCCAGTCAGATTTATACGAAAATCAAAATTCCCGTAATTAATAATTCTGAGCAAACGCCAAAACTATCTCCTATCAAAAATGCAGGTGATGAAGGCGGCCAGTTTATATTTATTCGTAAGTAATAGCAAATGGTTATCTGTTTTATAAGAACCATATTTTTTTTATTCTTGTTTAGCGTGTTTACCTTTTTAAGGTTAAATGCACAAGTAAATAATTTTAAAAAGTGGTCTATTCGAGAAGGTTTGGCTCAGTCTGATGTTTATGCTATAACTCAGGATCATCAAGGGTATTTATGGATTGGAACGGGTGCAGGAATTTCTGTTTTTGATGGAAAGACATTTACTAACTATTCCAAAAAAGACGGATTATGTGGAAATATTGTTAGGGCAATATATGAGGATTCAAAAAAACGAGTTTGGATTGCAACAGAAAATGGTGTTTCGGTATATAATGGAACTGGTTTTACAAAAATAAATCATGAATCAGGATTTAAAGGAAACAGTGCAACTTGCATTTTAGAATCTAACAATAATATTTTTGTTGGAACAGATGATGGTGGGATAAATATAATTTGCGATTCTGTAAGTGGAAAGTATAAAATTAAACATTTAACCACTGAAGAAGGATTATCAACAAACACCATTCTTTCGCTACAAGTTGACAAGTCCAATAATATTTGGGCAGCAATTTATGGTGGTGGAATTAATGTAATTCACATTAATAATGAGAAATCTGAAATTAAGGTAATTAAAGGTTTAGATAAAATACCAAGCGATCTGATATATTCTTTAGCTATTGATAAAGAGGAAAATGTCTGGGCTGGTACAGAAGATGTAGGAGCTTTTAAATTTAATGCCAGGCAGTATTTAGAAGGTGATTATAACTATCAATTAATAGATGAGAAAGCCGGTTTAGGATCAAAAACGATTTGGTGTGTTTTAAGTTCAATGAATGGTGATATATGGTTTGGAAGTTTAGATAAGGGGTTATTTAGATTGCATGAAAATAGAATTGTTCAATTTTCGGACAAGGAAGGTTTAAATGGCAATCAAATACTTTCATTATTTCAGGATCATAATAGTAAAGTCTGGATAGGAATGCAAGGTGAAGGATTGGCTTTGCAACAAGGGGATCACTTTTCTCATTTTACTAAAAGCAATGGTTTGCCTGATAATAAAGTGCAAGCTATTGTAAAAGATAAAAATCAAACCTATTGGATAGCAACCTCCGAAGGTGGTTTAGTAAAGATGACATTTCAAAATGAGAAACCTGTTTTTAAAACTTATGGCGAAGCGTCCGATTTGCCATCCAAAAAAATATCTTGTTTAGCTCTTGGGAATAAATCAAATAATAATTTATGGATAGGAACCAATGAAAATGGGATTGTAAAATTCGATGGAAAAAGATTTCAAACATTTACCGAAAGTTATGGGTTACAGAATAATAATATTTATTCGATTACTGTTGATGAAAAAGGTATTGTATGGATAGGTACGGCCAACGGAATAAGCAGATACGATGGTGTAAAATTTTTAAATGTCTCTACCGAAAAAATGTTGATGGAAAACGAAGGGGTTAAAGCTATCGTTTGCGATAAAACAGGAAATGTGTGGTTTGCCACAGCGGGTGGTTTAGCAAGATACGGAGGTAATGAAAAACTTAGAACGTTTGATGAAGTTGAAGGCTTGAAAGTGAAAGATGTAAATACTTTAGCAATAGATCATACAGGAAATGTGTGGATTGGAACTAACGGAGGCGGTATTTACAAATTTGATATTAAGAAGGCAGATACATTGGCAATTAGTTTAGTTTTAGATGAAACAAAACTT
>JANPOX010000696.1:0-3139 GCA_031428235.1 Bacteroidia bacterium
ACAATATGTTCCGGAACCTCAGTGCTTCTTATGGCATCGGGAGCAAATTCATACACATGGACAGGCTCAGGTATTCTTTCAAATTCAATTGCAGTGTCGCCAACTATCAGTAAAACTTATACAGTGATAGGGAAAGGTACAAACGGATGCGTAAATTCAGCTACCGCATCAGTAAACGTAGTAACCCAACCAACAGTAAGTATTAGTTCCCCATCAACCAATGTTTGTTTTGGCTATACCATGGCAGTAACTGCTAATGGTGCTTCAAACTATGTCTGGTCTAATGGAGCCACAACAAATTCAATTATTATTCAGCCTTTTACTTCTACTGTATACAATGTAATTGGTAGGAATGGAATGTGTTCTGATACGGCATTTCTATCTATTAATGTATTGCCCGCGCCAACTGTTTCTTCTTCTGCAAGCACTTCATTAGCTTGTATTGGCCAATCAATTACATTGAATGCCACAGGAAATTCTAATCTTTATTTTTGGGTGCCAGATAGTTTATATGGGCCCACACAAACGGTTCAAATCCTTACTCCAACTACCTATACGGTTTACGGTCAGGGATCAAATGGTTGCTTTTTCTTTAGTACTTCTTTTGTTGATGTACAGGCTGGTAATGCCGTAATACCTGTGGCTACGCCAAGTGCTGTTTGTATTGGCGATTCATCCATTCTATCGGTTGTTGGCGGTTATGTTCCTTCCTGGAATAACAATAGTGTTCCTAATACTCAACTTGTTTCTCCGGTTGTTCCCACATCTTATACATATAGTGCTGTTGACCTAAACGGTTGCGTTTCTGATATTGTATTTAGCGTTGATATTAATTCAAAGTGTGGTCTGATCATATATAATGGCTTTACTCCGAATGGAGACGGCATCAATGATTTTTTTGCGATTGATAATATTGAAAAATTCCCAAACAATAAGGTTACTATATATAACCGTTGGGGAAATAAAATTTATTCTACTTCAGGCTATAACAACCAAAATAATAATTGGGATGGAAAAATAAATGGTAAGGTGGTAACCTCTGGGACATATTTTTACATTATTGAATATAGCTCTGAAAAATTATTTAAAAAAGGTTGGATAGAATTAACAAATTAACTTAGAATGAGAAAGATATTATTAATACTCACTTGCGCTTTGGCATTTCCTGTTTTTGCACAACAGGATCCGCAATACAGCCAATATCAATTTAACCAGATGGTTATTAATCCAGCCTATGCCGGAACAAAAGATGCATTGAGTGCAGTGATTGATGTGCGTAAACAATGGAGTGGTTTTGATGGAGCACCATCCACACAATCATTTAGTTTTCACGGACCTCTAAAGAAGAAAAGAATTGGACTTGGCTTAAGTGCTTATAATGACGCTATCGGGCCAAAAAGAGTAACGGCCGCTTATGGTAATATCTCTTATATTTTACCCCTATCCAGTAAATTAAAGTTGTCTTTTGGTGTCAGGGCAGGTGTGGTTAATTATGTATTTGATTTTAATAAAATGAATTACAAGGATGCCGGTGAAACAAACGCTGTTGCAAATATTGCCACTAACCGTTTAAAACCTGATTTTGACGCCGGGCTTTATTTGAAGTCCACTTCATTTTATGCGGGGATAAGTGCTACACATTTAAATGCAGCCTATATTTATAACGATAAAGTTTCTTATACCAATGTTTCTGGAAGTAAGATTGAGTATGATCTTACATATAAGTTAAACACGCACATTTTTGCGATCATCAGCAAAGGTTTTTCATTGAATGATAACCTGGTAATTAATCCTACTTTGATTTATAAAGGTACCAAAGCAGTTAATAACATTGATGCTAATTTAAATTTTTTAATTAAACAACGTTTATGGCTTGGCGTGTTCTACCGTTCAGATGCTACAATTGGCGCACTAGTGCAGGTATATGTTACCAATACAATAAAAGTAGGATATGCTTTTGATACAGGTATTAGCAGGGTACAAAAGCGTTTAGGCAACGGACATGAAATTATGATTGGTTTTGATTTCAATACATTTAAGTCTAAAACATTATCGCCACGTTATTTATAAAATTTCTACACCACTACGTATGTTAAAACATAATTTTTTATTTACTTTTTTACTTTTTGTAACTCTTGGTTGTATGGCCCAGATGAAAAAAGCTGAAAAGCGTTTCTCTAATTACAATTATGCAAGTGCAATTCCTGTATATGAGAAAGTTGCTAAACGAAATTCTCCTGACCAACAGAAAGCCATGATCAAACTGGCTGATTGTTACCGTATATTAAATAATTATGCAGAGGCAGAGAGTTATTATGCCAAAGCAGTAGGTATTGGTAAAGTGCCTTCTGAAGTTAATTATAATTATGGTAATGTTTTAAAATCCAACAATAAATACAATGAAGCATTAATACAATATTCAATATTCTTATCAGAAAATAAAAACAGTACTACTGCAAAGAATGCTATAAAATCCTGTCAGGAAATAAAATTCTGGGAATCCAAACCAAAGGAATACGAGGTTAAGAACATGGAAAGCATTAATACTAAACGCTCGGAGTTCAGTCCTTTTGTGTTAAACAATCAACTTATTTTTGTAGGCGAAAAAGTTTCTGATTTAGTAGATTTCGAAAAATCCTCTATTAACAATCAACCTTACCTTGATGTTTTTTCAGCAGAAATTAAAAATAATGAAGTAAAAAAAGAGAAATTATTATCTAAAAAAATTAATTCAAGTTTTCATGACGGACCAATTACCTTTTCTGCCGACGGAAAAGTAGCGGCTTACACTCGTGTAAATTATATAGTGAATAAAAAGGATAAAAATTTCGTAAACAGGGCTAAAATATATTTCAGCGAAGTAAATGGAAAATCTTTTTCAAAACCAAAACCATTTACTTATAACAGCGATGATTACTCCTGCGCACATCCTACTTTAAGTGCAGATGGTACTATTCTTTATTTTTCATCGGATATGCAGGGCACGCTTGGCGGACAAGATATTTGGATGTGTAAGAAGAATGGTGACAGTTGGGATAAGCCGGTGAATTTAGGTTTTGATATCAATACATCTGGCGATGAAGTTTTTCCTTCTGTGAAAAAAGATGGAACGCTTTATTTTTCATCAAATGGCTTACCG
>JANPOX010000697.1:0-5178 GCA_031428235.1 Bacteroidia bacterium
ATGGATTGTGATTTCAGCCATAATCCAAAAGATCTTGTTAGATTGTTGGAAGCTTGTGAAAATGGTGCTGATGTAGCTGTTGGATCTCGTTACTGCAAAGGCGGACAAATCAGTAACTGGCCTTTTGGACGCATTTTAATGAGTTATTTTGCTTCTGTTTATGTTAGAACAATTCTATGGCTTCCTGTAAAAGATACAACGGCTGGCTTTAAGTGTTACCGCAAAAAGGTGCTACAATCCATCGATCTGGATTCTATACGTTTTATGGGTTATGCCTTTCAAATTGAAATGAAATATCGTGCCTATAAAAAAGGTTTTAAAATAGTAGAAGTGCCTATTATGTTTACGGACCGTGTTTTAGGAGTAAGTAAAATGAGTACCAAAATATTTAAGGAAGCTTTTTTAGGTGTTTTTCAAATGCGTTTTATGAAACTGAAGTAGTGATTTCATTACAGACCAAAGTAGCAAGTTCGTTATTTTGATTTTTATCTTGATTCTATAAAAGCCTCAGAAAATATTCTTACTATTTTAACGAATAAATTTTCAAAATTCCCGTTATAAACAAATGAAACTTAAACCAGTAATTATCATTTTGATTCTTTCAATTTCCTTGTCGGTTTTTGGCTTTATAGTGGATGATGATGTCCCAAACCCTGATCTTGCTATAAATTTAGGGGAATTTGTGATGATGACTTTTCTGATTTTTTCGATAATCGTCATCACCTATGTAGGACTCATTTTTAGTTTCAAAAAAGTAAAAACCTTGTTTTCCTGATTATTTTATCAGACTTCCATTTGTTCGCAGTAACTCCGTTTCTGCCAATTTCATAGAATACAGAGCTTCAATATAACGCACCTGGGCATCTTCCAGATTTTTTTGTGTTTCGATCGTCTCAAGCAAATTCGTTTTTCCAATTTTATAACGTTCAATCGAAACATTCAAAACTTCTTTTGAATCTTCTAAATTTTGTTTCTCCAACTCAACGATGCGTTTGTTTAAAAGAAAGCTTTTATAACTATTATACACCTGTGCATCTATTTGTAATTGCACCTGCTCTGTAAGATATTTCTGATTGAGGTAAAGAATATTTCTTTCTTTCACCAGCTTGCTGTTTCGGGTCCCGTTAAACAAGATCCATCCGGCAGAAATACCACCGTTTAAACCTTGCTGTTGATTTAAAAAAACAAATCCGGCCTGGCTTTGCGCGCGTGTAAAATTATATGCGGCATTTAACTGTACAAAAGGAAGATTAGCAGAACGCGCTTCTTTAATGCTTTGAGAGGCAATGAGTTCATTCTGCCTTGAAATTAAAACCGATGAATTTGATTTTAAGGCGTCTTTCTTTAATTCATCTATGCGGGGATCAAAGTTCACAACAATAGAACCGGAAGTTACAAATTCAGTATCAACCGGTTTATTGATCAATATATTTAATCTGGTTTTCGCATTTAGCAATTTAAGTTCCAGCTGTATGATAGAACTCTTCGCTCTGTTTTCACTGGATTGAGTAAGGAGGAAATCCACCTTAGAATCTGAACCAATTTCCATTCGCAATTTCGCCAGCTTTTTTCGCTCTTCATAAATACTCAGATTTTGTTTCGCGGCCTTGATCAATTCATTTATACGGACAATATCATAATATCCGGCAACAATATCATACACGGTACTTTCCATTTGCTGTTTTAATTCAATGACCGATAAATCTTCGTTAAGACTGAGCCTTTTTTTAATTGCAAACATTCTCAATCCATCAAAGACCATCCAGTTAACATTGGCAGAAACACCTGTATTATTAGACTGGGCTCCTATTCTATCCTGAATAATACCGGTACTAAATTCCTGATGCGAATTAACACTGGCCATATTCAAATTCGCATTTAAACTAACGGTTGGAGACATACCAGCGTTCCCCATATTATTCTGAAGTTTTGCAATCTCACTTTCATTCTTAACGATCATGACTGAATAGTTTTTCTCCAGTCCGGTTTTGATAGCTTCTTCTATGGTTAATACAGATTGAGCACTAGCAATCAAGCTGAAACCAAAACACAGAATTAAAAATAGTTTATGCAGCATCCTGTTCATGTTTTTTATCTTTTACGAAATACGAATAAATGGCAGGAATTACAAATAAGGTCAATACCATGGATAATAACAATCCGCCAATAATTACAATTCCCATTCCCATCCTGCTTTTAGAACCTGCGCCTAATGCCATTGCAATTGGCAAAGCTCCTAACATGGTGGCGAGGCTAGTCATTAAAATGGGGCGTAAACGCGCTGTGGACGCTTCAATTAATGCTTCACGAACCTTTAGCCCTTTTTTACGCAATTGATTTGCAAATTCGATAATTAAAATTCCATTCTTAGTTACAAGGCCAATCAACATGATCATTCCAATCTGGCTGAAGATATTAAGAGTTTCATTGAAGTACCATAAAGAAAATAATGCGCCGGATAAGGCCATTGGAACTGTGAGCATAATAATAAATGGTTCAACAAAACTTTCGAATTGTGCTGCCAGCAATAAATAAATTAAAGCAAGGGCTAAACCAAAAGCAAAAAGTATGTTTGAAGAACTTTCCTGAAAATCCCTGGAAGCACCGGTTAATGATGTGGTGAAACTTTCATCAAGCACTTGAGCCGCAATTTCATTCATGGCAGCAATACCATCACCAATCGTTTTCCCGGGAGCTAAACCAGCTTGTATGGTGGCAGATTGGAAACGGTTATAGTGATACAATTGTGGAGGACTACTTCTTTCCTCGATATGAATTACATTATCCAGTTTAATCATTTCTCCGTTTCTATTTCTCACAAATAAATCTTTAATATCACTTGGATCGTCACGGTTCTCTCTATCTACTTGCCCTATCACCTGGTATTGTTTATCACCTTTGATGTAATAACCAAAACGCTGTCCGCTTAATGCTAACTGAATCGTTTGAGCTACATCTGCAATACTCACGCCCATAGTGGTTGCTTTATCCCTATCAATTTCTATGATGAGTTCAGGCTTATTAAATTTTAAATTGGCATCCACGCTCTTCTCCTGGAACACCGGATTTTTATTAGCAAGTTCAAGAAATTTTGGAAGTTTTTCACGTAGCTTTTCAAAACTATTGGTTTGTAAAACAAACTGAATAGGTTGTGCTCCTTTTGGTCCGCCACCTGAAGAAATGGATTGTTCCTGAATTACAAATACTTTTCCATCAGGAAACTGTGAAAGATTTTTTGTAATATAATTCGCTATTTCACTTTGAGAACGTTCCCTGTCTTCCGCCTGCGTTAAAGCTAGTCTTACAAAACCTGTATTAACAGCTCCTGAACCAGCAAACCCAGGCGCAGTAACAGTTAAACAAACTGCTTTCTCTTCAACGGAATCTCCTACGAAAGTTGAGATCCGATCCATCATAGCATCAGTAGATTCAAAAGATGTTCCTTCAGGCATGGTTACTAACATCCTCAACCAATTGCGATCTTCCAAAGGCGACAATTCAGATTTTAATTGAGAGCCAAAATAAAAGATTGATCCTGTGGTTATTATCAAAATAACAACAGCCCACCAACGTTTTTGTAAAAAAGTGGTAATAGAATTTTTAAACCAAAGATCCAATGCCACGAAAAACGGTTCCGACCATACATAAAATCTGCTTCTTTTATTATAATCTTTTCTAACCAATTTAGCATTTAACATTGGGGTTAAAGTAAGAGACACAAACGCAGAAATTAAAACTGCGCCGGCAATCACTACACCAAATTCCCTGAACAAACGTCCCACAAAACCTTCCAGGAAAATAACGGGCATAAATACGGCTGCTAATGTTAAGGACGTAATAATTACAGCAGCGTAAATTTCTTTTGTTCCTTCAATGGCAGCATCTTTAGGAGACATTCCTTTTTCCAGTTTCTTGAAAATATTTTCTGTAACAACAATACCATCATCTACCACCAAACCGGTTGCCAAAACGATCGCTAATAATGTCAATACATTAATAGAATAGTCCATCAGGTACATAATAAAAAATGCACCAATTAAGGAAACCGGAATATCGATTAAAGGGCGAAAAGCAATTAACCAATCCCTGAAAAATAAATAAATAATTAGTATTACCAATATCAAAGCAATGATTAACGTCTCACCAACTTCTGTTACCGATTTTTTAATAAAACGTGTATTATCCAAAGCAATATTAATTGTATAATCTTTCGGTAATTCTTTTTTTAAGACTTCATACCGTTTATAAAACTCATTTGCAATATCAATGTAATTAGCTCCCGGAAGCGGCACTAATGCCAATCCAACCATTGGTGTTCCTGATTCTTTTAAAACAGTAGATTCATTTTCTGCACCCAATTCTACTTTAGCCACATCACGTAAGCGAATAATATTATTATCGTTCTCCTTAACGATCATATTTTCGAATTCACTTACAGTTGACAAACGGCCAATGGTATTCACCGTTAACTCTGTTTTATTACCTTCAATTTTTCCTGAAGGCAGATCCACGTTTTCACGGTTCAATGCCAATCTTACATCAAGCGGAGAAAGATTATAAGCCGCTAAACGATCTGGTTTTAAACGAATTCGCATAGAATAACGGCGTTGTCCCCAAATTTGAACAGCACTTACACCAGAAATGGTTTGCAGGTTTTGAGCCAAAACATTTTCAGCGTAATCACTTACTTCTAATAATGATCTCGTATCACTTACTAAAGTCATAGAAATAATTGCATCCGAATTAGCGTCAGCTTTAGAGACTACCGGCGGCGCATCAATATCCTGTGGTAATTGTCTTACCGCTTGAGAAACTTTATCACGCACATCATTAGCCGCTGTTTCCAGGTTGGAACTCAAATTAAATTCAACGGTTATGATACTTGATCCCTGATTGGATGAAGATGACAAAGTTCTTATCCCATCAATTCCATTAATTGCTTTCTCTAAGGGTTCAGTAATTTGGGATTGAATCACGTCTGCATTTGCTCCGGTATAGCTCGTGCGCACTGTAATAACAGGCGGATCTACGGAAGGGAATTCACGAACACCTAAATAATTAAACCCAATTGCCCCAAACAATATAATAACGATGGACATGACTGTTGCCAGTACCGGCCTCTTGACGCTTAATTCGGCTAAACCCATCTTTAGTTAACTGATTTTAATAATTTTAAAG
>JANPOX010000698.1:0-2956 GCA_031428235.1 Bacteroidia bacterium
TTCTAATAAAGCTTCCCCTTTGTTTTGTTTGCTGGGGATTAAAAAAAGAAGAAGAGCCGCCGCAATGGCTACGCTTGCATCATCTACCAGTTTAGGATTGGAGAACAGGTGATTCCAACCTTTAAAGGTGAAAGATTCAAAGGGAATGTCGGATCTTGTGAACCAAAGTACCATGCAACTTATAAAAATTCCTGCAATCCATTTCTCTTCATAAGAAAATTTTCCAAGAGTAGTATAATGATTCTTAAAATGGTTTTTATCCAAATTAGTGATGGTGACTTTTTTTCGGAGATAATAAAATCGTAAAACAAAGAAAGTACAAACCAAAAACAATGCCGATAAAGGAAATCCAATGGTGGCCCATTTTAAAAAGGTCAAATCATTTAAATCAGGAAATGCTTCTTTATAGGCTTTAAAAAAATACATGTTGGGTGGTGTTCCCACAGGTGTTGCCATTCCGCCTATGGTTGCTGAAAATGCCAGTCCTAATAATATAACGGCAGCGAAATTATTTTTACTTTTTTCACCATGAATAAATTCATCGGTTTCACTAATGAGTGCTAATACAGCTCCAAACAACATCATGGTGGTGGCAGTGTTTGAAATCCAATTACTGATCAGGTAAGCCGATAACATGACTCCCAGTAAAATATGGTGCGGCTTGGTGCCGACAATGGATAGAATTTTAATAGCAATTCTTTTATGTAAATGCCATTTTTCAATAGCAAAGGCCAGCATAAAACCACCTATAAATAAAAAGATAATACTGTCTGTATATTGTTGCGCTACTGATTTGGTATCTGCCAACCCAAGCATGGGCATGATTAAAAATGGAATTAGGGCAGTAACAGCTAAACTTACAACTTCTGAAAACCACCATATACTCATCCAAAGCGCAATGCCGGCCATCAGCGATACTTTATAATTTGCAGGATCCAGATCAGTAAACACCCACATTAAAATTGCTACAAGTGGCCCTAAAAGGATGAAAACATATTTTGACTTATTTTGATTCATTATATAATAACAAATTTAGTATTTAAATGTTATGCCGCAGAATTTGCAGATGACTTTCTAATTTATTAAAATACATTTAAAATGTTCTTCTTCAAGTCTTTCTATGTATTTTTGAAGCCAAATTATTTCTGCTATTATTTCAGCGTAATCAGCGAGATCAGCGGGCAACAAATATAGGATATGAAAATTATATTTATGGGAACACCTGAATTTGCGGTAGCGAGTTTAGATATATTAATTCAAAATAATTATGATGTCGTAGCTGTTGTAACAGTTCCTGATAAACCAGCAGGTCGCGGACAACAACTGCAACAGTCAGCCGTAAAAAAATATGCACTGGATAAAAGTTTGAAAGTGTTGCAACCTGATAAATTAAAAGATGAGACTTTTATAAATGAATTGAAAGAATTAAAGGCTGATCTGCAGATCGTAGTTGCTTTTCGTATGTTGCCTGAAGTGGTTTGGAATATGCCTCCTTTGGGAACCTATAATTTACATGGTTCTTTATTGCCAAAGTACCGCGGGGCTGCTCCAATAAACTGGGCCATTATTAATGGTGAAACAGAAAGTGGTGTCACAAGTTTTAAATTAAAGCATGAAATCGATACAGGCAGTATCATGCTTCAATCTAAAGTGCCAATTCATAAAACTACAACTGCAGGTGAGTTACATGACAGTTTGATGCAGCTTGGTGCGGCGTTAATATTGAAGACAGTTAGAGCAATTGAAAGTGGTGACTATGAATTAAAACCACAGGATGAGTCGCAAAGTATTCATGCACCTAAATTATATAAAGAGACCTGTAAAATAGAATGGAATAATTCATCTGAAAAAATTTATAATTTGATACGTGGCTTATCACCATATCCGGCAGCCTTTACAGAGTTCAATGATAAGAACAATCAAACACAGGGAATAAAAATATTTTCATCAGAGATTGAAGAAACCAATCACTCTTATAGTAGTGGTAATGTGATCAGTGATGGTAAAACTTTTTTGAAAGTTGCTTGTACCAATGGTTTCATCCATATTAAAGAACTACAGATGTCTGGAAAAAAAAGAATGCTGATAGAAGAATTTTTGCGCGGATTTAAAATGGATGCTGATTTAAAATTTATATAGTACATATAGATGCTTTATTAATCGTAAATGCGACTTATGCAGGCCTTAAAAGGGTTACTAATTGACATTTTAGAGTTGTGCATGAGTCAAAACGCCCATTATAAGTGCGATTCAGGGCATATTTATTAACAATGAGCTGTTTTATTAACAAAATCGCTACTTTTTTTTATAAAACACTTGACAAATAAGGATTACCGTATACATTTGTAAAGTAATTAATTTAAAAAGTTTAACCCTTAAAAAAAACAACATGAACAAAGCAGAATTAATCGAAGCAATCGCAAACGGATCAAAATTAACTAAAGCTGACGCAGGTCGTGCATTAGATTCTACTATCGAAGCAGTAGGAAAAGCATTAAAAAAAGGAGACAGAATTTCTTTAGTAGGATTCGGTTCTTTTTCAGTAGCTAAGCGTGCTGCACGTTTAGGTCGTAACCCACAAACAGGAAAAGAAATTAAAATTGCTGCTAAAAAAGTAGTTAAATTTAAAGCTGGAACTGAGTTAGCAACTAACGTTAACAAAGGAAAATAATTAGGAAACTAATTTTTCAAAGAAGCCCTCGAGTTTACTCGGGGGTTTTTTGTTTTTAAAGTATGGAGTTTTTATTTTTTGTATTAATGTTCGCGTGAAGGATTGAAGTGAAAATCCTTTTGCCTGCTCTTGCAAAAGATTGAAACATTGACGAGGAGAAAACGAAGTTTTGACGAAGACAACGAGCGTAGCTCTGCCTGACCCTGCTGCATCATTGCAGGGACACGCCCAAATAACTAAATACTATTTTCTCTTCAAGTACTTAATATGAATCCAGTAATAAAA
>JANPOX010000699.1:0-8272 GCA_031428235.1 Bacteroidia bacterium
AAACTTTATAAGCCCTCATCAAAATATTGATGAGGGCTTTTTTTAATCCTCAATAACTTAAACCGTCATCCTAATATCAATTAAAGGTCTGTCGTCTTTATTTTTACCAACGGCGGCTATTTTATCAATCACTTCTAAACCTTCAATTACTTCGCCATAAATGACTGAGTAGCGCACTTATCCTAAACTAATGGACTCAATGATAGAATATGGTGCGCCATAAACGACTGAGTAGCCCACTTATCCTAAACTACTCCTCAATAATCTTAACCGTCATTCTTATATCTATTAAAGGCCTGTCATCTTTGTTTTTGCCAACGGCTGCAATTTTATCAATAACATCTAATCCTTCGATCACTTCACCAAAAATTGTGTATTGACTATCCAGATGCGGAGTTCCTCCAATGGTTTTGTAAATGGTTTTATGCTCGGGAGGAAATGAATAGTGTGGGGTTTTAGCGTATTCATCATTCACCATTTTATCAACTAACTTAAAATAAACCATTAAGCTATCATTGTTTTGAACTGCTTTAAAAGCGGCTATTTTTTCTTTCAAGACGTTATTCTCTGGTTTATTTAAAATCTCTTCTTTTATTTTAGTGATAATGGGTTTATTTATGCGTTTCTCAAAAGAGTTCAAATCTTCTTCTGTCCTTACTTTTCCCTGAACGATATAAAACTGTGCGGCAGAAGATGCTTTTGAAGGATTCACATCATCGCCATTTCTTGCAGCACATAACATACCTTTTTTGTGAAACAAGGATGGAACAAATTCTGCCGGAATAGTGTATTTAAGATCTCCATCACCTAAAAGTTTTGAAGGTTCTGCGTATTTACTGTCCGGATCACCACCCTGAATCATAAAATCCTGAATTACCCTGTGAAATAACAGGCTATCATAAAAATGTTCCCTCACCAGTTTTAAAAAATTATCCCTGTGCTGAGGTGTTTCGTTAAACAGTTTCAGTTTCATATTCCCTAAAGAAGTGGAAATGAGAATGATTTCTTTAGAAACTGTTTGAGAAAAGCTTTGTTTACTCAGTAAAACCAAACTTAAACTCAATAATATGGATTTCAGATACATTTTATTTAATTTTTCATTATATTTGGGTACAAATATTAATCCAATATAATTAATATAAAAATAAAATGAAACTAAAATTATTTATTGCATCATTAGCTTTGGGTATATTAGGTTTAACTTTTAACAGTTCATGTCAAAAGAAAACCGATTGTAAATTAACTATAAAAACAGTTGATGCTTTAGGAAATGTGGTTGGTGGCGCAACCATCAAATTATACGCCAATGTAAAAACATCCTCAGGTTCCACTGTTACAGCTGATTTAAAAGCTGAAGGCGTTTCCGATGGATCTGGTGTTAGCACATATACATTTAAATTACCGGCTATTTTAGATATTAAAGCTGTGTCAGGAGCTTCTGTGGGAGTTGGAATTATTAAGCTTGAAGAAGGTAAAATGGTTGAAAAATCAGTAACCTTAAAATAATATTAAGTATAAAAACTAAAAATCCCTTTTGTGAATACGGAAGGGATTTTTTTATTTACAGGGTTTTGTAATATGCAATCAGGCGACCAGCAATCATTTTATAATCAAAACAATTTTCAGCTAAAGTTCTTGCGCCTTTTTGTAGATTATGTTTTTTTGATGAATCAGCCAATAATGTAAGGATGGCTTCAGTAAATGTTTCGGTAGAGTCGGCTATCACCATATGATGATTGTGTGAATAAGGAATACCTTCTGCTCCAATAGTCGTAGTAATAATTGATTTCCCGTATGCTAATCCTTCTACCAGTTTTATTCTTAAACCGCTACCAGACCATAAAGGAACCAGCATGATATCGTATGTTTTATAAAACTCTGATGAATCTTTTACATCTTCAATAATCGTAATATTATCTGAAGTCATTTTTTTAAACCTGTCCGGCATACCTCTTCCTGCCAGAATTAATTTTGCATCAGACTTCTGTTTTAAAACCTTATCCCAAACTTCTTTTAAAAGCCAGTCAACAGCTTCAATATTTGGCATCCAATCCATAGAAGCGAAATGAAATAAAGTGTTGGGGTAAGTAGGTTCGGAAACTGGTTGGTATTTTTCTAAACTAATTCCTGTTAGACAAGTGTGTATTTGTTTGCCGGGACAAATGGCTGAAATTATTTTTTTATCTTCATCAGTAATAGTAATGATTGCATCTACTTGTTTAAATGTATCTATCTCAAATGATTTCAACCTTCCATTTTGCAATGAAAGATATCTTTTTTTGATAACTTTTCCTTCGTTTTCTAAATGTCGTTCCCATATCTGGTGTTCAACATTATGAGCTCTTAATACAATTTTAGCTTTGGAATGTTTTCTTATAACCGGAATATAAGAGGCCATAAATACGCCCTCCAATTGCACAATATCAAATGAATAATTTTTTAATTTTTTGATTAATGCTTCTTCATATTCTTTAAAAAAAAACCGGCTTACAAAGTAGGATTGCGTAGAAAAAAGATTACTGAATGCTCCATTTATGCTTGTATCCGTGTTTCTGTAAACACACTGGTAATTTGTTTTTTCTTTAAAATCTGCAGGGATATTTTCTTCAGACTTAAAATGTTTTTTTGTGTTAATAGACAACAAATGTAATTCAATACCATTGTCAGCTAATCCTTCCGCTAGCGCAGTTATGGCAATTGAGCTTCCATCATTGGCCGGCCAGGGAGCTTTATTACAAAGCTGTAGGATTCGCATTATTTGTTTTTGAAAAACGTTTAAATAAATTCTTAACAGGATCAATGTAGGAAGACATATCAAACAAAGCTGAATCTTTTGCCGCTTTATAAGTCAGAAAGATACCCAATGGTAAAAATAGCATTAATGGAAACCACGTTCCAAATACAACACTGTAAACGCCTTCGATGATTAGATCTTCAAAAATAATGGATACAACATAATACAACAGAAAAAATAAAACGGCTACAACAACAGGTAATCCCATGCCACCTTTACGGATGATGGCTCCCAGAGATGCGCCCACAAAAAACAAAACAATACAGGCAAATGAAATATTTATTTTTTTATGCCAACCTATTAAAAAGTCAAGCTTGCTTATTTGCTTTGAAAACAGTTCATCATTAACAGAATCAATATAACTACTGGAACTTCTTACGAGATTTTGTGCATTTTCAACACTTCTTTTAAATTCATCTTTATTTAATGTTGCGTAAAATTTTTTAATAGGTTGATGGCCGTTTGCAACTCCTGAAGTTTTTAAAGTTCTGCCAATAAAATAGTTATTAAATTGTTTGTGAAGATTGATATATTTTTCATTAATTTTTAAATTAAACGTATCAATTTCCCTATCAATCATCCAGATATTCATCATTTCATGATGACCTTTAAAAAGTTCCTCCTGAGTTTGTTTCATTTTAAAACTGCTCATGTCCACATTCACATTTAATTCTTTGTACAAAAGTTGCATTAACGGCCGTGTGTTCTTATGTTCACCCTCCTGCATGATATCTTCATAACGTGAACCGTTATTAAGCTGAATTTGAAGATAATTAGTATCCGCCGAAGTTTTCATGACACCGCTGTCAGCATATAGCTGAATATTATTACCCAGTCCGTCAGAATGATCGTAAATATTTAAATTGTAAAGTGTTTTTCCATCCTTGCTTTTTTTTCCCACTTTTATACTGTAGCCATCCAGCTGACTGTAATATATTCCTTCCTTTATGCTTAAAGTTGGTTTTGCTTGCCTGATGTCCCATAACATCCTCGCTGATTTAAGAGTGATGGCAGGTAAAACAAAGTTGTTGAATACAAAGGTAAATCCTGCTAAAAAAACAATGAACACAAAAATGGGCTTCATTATTTGAAACAGTGATAATCCGGAAGATTTCAACGCTGCTAACTCATAATTTTCTGCCAGGTTGCCAAAGGTCATAATTGAAGAAAGTAGCACAGCTAAAGGCATGGCTATTGGAATGAAAGTAAGAAAGGAAAAAGAAAAAAACTGAATCAGAATCCAGGCACCCATTCCCTTGCCAACAATATCATCCATATACGTAAAAACATGGATGAGGAAGAAAACAAAAACCCCGATAAACAGGGTCAGAAAAAAGGGAGGCAGATATGCCTTCAGTAAATAAGTATGTAGTACTTTTGGTTTCAATATGCGACTAATTTAAAGGATATTTTTTAATGAGAAGGATATAAATTATATAAACTTTGTTATTTTTGTAAGATATGATTAATGGAAAAAAAATAGTAGTAGTGCTGCCCGCTTATAATGCAGCATTGACTTTAAAAAGAACATATGACGAGATCCCTTTTGATATTGTAGATGATGTTGTTTTAGTGGATGATCACAGTAAGGACAATACCACCGAAGTTGGCAAACAGTTAGGTATAAAACATGTAATTCGTCATGAGCAAAATAAAGGCTATGGTGGCAATCAAAAAACATGTTACGATAAAGCTCTTGAAATAGGTGCTGATATTGTAATTATGCTTCATCCGGATTATCAATACACACCAAAACTAATCCATAGCATGAGTTACATCATTGCGAATGATCTTTATCCTGCGGTTTTTGGTTCCCGTATTTTAGGAAAAGGGGCACTTAAAGGTGGAATGCCTTTATATAAATATATTTTTAACCGTTGTTTAACTTTAGCTCAAAATATACTGATCAATCAAAAGCTAAGTGAGTATCACACCGGTTACAGGGCTTTTAACAGAGAAATTTTAGAGACTATTGATTACCAGGCAAATTCAGATGATTTTGTTTTTGATAACCAAATGATATCTCAGATCTTTTACGCTGGTTTTGATATTGCTGAAATTACATGTCCTACTAAATATTTTCCTGAGGCAAGTTCCATCAATTTCAGGCGCAGTGCTACATATGGAATGGGAGTTCTTGGTGTTTCTTTTACACATTTTTTCAATAAACTTGGTTTGGCAAAGAACAAGATTTATAGAAGAAAGAAATAATTTTTTTAAACCGAACTTATGAGAATTTCAACTGTTTTTTTATGTGCCGTACTGGCCCTAAGTTTGGTATCCTGTAAATCCTGTAAAGACAAAAAATCAGCGGAAGAAACACCTGAGGAGCACGTGGCTGGACCTACAGTTGAAAATACATTGGGATTTGGTGTTTTAAATAAAGTAAAAGGGATCTGGAATGGTCCGGTTTCATCAACTACTGGTCTGGGAAGTTATCCCGAGTGGATTGTTGATTTCAGACCAAATGCTGAAAACCAGATTTCTGCTAAAAACGAGTTGGATAGCCTGAATGATATTTTCATGTCTTTTTTTATTGTAAAATATAATAATGAATTTAAAGTGGCTTTCAGGAACGGCGGTTCTTTTGTTGGGATGAAACGATCTTCATATTTTTTAGCGGACAGCGTTTCTGAAACTTCTGCACAATGTTATTACAGATTTTCCGAAGTATTAAAAGGCAAGAAAAGAGCTTATTCTGAGGTGATCAGAAAAGGAGACAGCTTGATCGTCAAATCATATACGAATAAAACCAATTCCTTACCTTCATCAGTACCTCATATGGCATGGAGAGCATTATTGCAGGATACGACATCAGTTACAGCCTCGGTTTCTGCTTTAGGTTTTCCTAAAAAATCTATGACTAAAGATTTCACATCGTCTTTTGTTGGAAGTACGGAATCCATTTATTATGCAGGTTCCGGTATTCCGGCAGGCGATCCTTATCCTGAAACATTACAACCATATTTGGGAAAGACAACCGTTACTTATGCTCATTCTGCTTCATACACGCCTAATGCTAATAATAAAACTTTTCTAGTGATTTGTACCCAGCCCTTATTTAATGGTTTTGCCATGAATTTAAAATACCGTTCGCGTTATGTTATTTTAGCGGCAAACGATCTGAGCTTCACCTTTAACTATATGCATCCGGGATCTTACTATGCTTATGCCCTGTATGATAAGGATGGAAACGGCGTGATTAACAGCGGCGACTGGGTCAGTTATACAGGAACTACATTTAACCTGGCAGCTTTGGCTAGTACTACGGTTAATGTGCCGATTAATATTCAAATTCCTTAAGGTATTTCTGAATTTAATTATAAAAAAACGCTTGTACGAGAATACAAGCGTTTTTTCGTGCTCCCACCTGGAATCGAACCAGGCACCTACTGATTATGAGTCAGTTGCTCTAACCGAATGAGCTATAGGAGCCAAGGCTGCAAAAATATATATTTGTAGCACATAAACAAAATATTATGGCTGAAATAAAAAATATAATTTTTGATTTAGGTGGTGTGATCATTAACCTTGATTACGGTAAAACCATTGCAGAATTCAATAAAATAAGTAAAGAACCGTTTGAAGAGATTTTTACACAGTTACAACAATCCCCTTTTTTTGATCAGTTTGATAAAGGTGAAATATCTGAAGTCGATTTTTTTTCTGATATATTAACAGCATTGTCCATTGAGATCTCTCACAAACAATTCGTCCATGCGTGGAATGCCATGCTACTCGATTTTCCGATTGAACGGTTGGAATTACTCAAGAAGCTGAAATCCAGATACCGTTTGTTTTTATTGAGCAATACCAATGAAACACACATTGCACAATTAGAAATGGATTTGTACAAACAACATGGTTATAAAAACCTGGAACCATTTTTTGAAAAAGTATATTATTCATGCCGGATGGGTATGCGCAAACCGGATAAAGAAATATTTGAATTTGTGTTAAAAGATAATAAACTTGATCCGGAAGAAACTCTTTTCATTGATGATTCGCCACAGCACATAGATGGTGCTATAAAAGCAGGAATCCGCGCACATTTTTTAACGAAAGGGAAAGATGTTGTTGATTTGATCAGGGAATTAAATTTATAAAGAGCTATATTTTTTAAACTATCTTTAATTACCAATGAAACATTTAACCTGCATTTTTATTTTTCTATTGTGCAATTGCAGCTTCTCTCAAAGCTTTAAAAAAGCCTGGGAACCTTTACAGAAAAGAATTGATAAGGGTGAAGCTTTTTCAAATTCTGAACTGAATAATTTTTTAGTAAAGTATGAAAAAGATCTTGACCAGAACCTTATAGAACGTTCGATACTATACGATTTTTTAGGGGGAAATGCTTTTAAAGAAGAAAAGTATAATGAAGCGGTAGAGTATTTCAATAAGGCCATTGATATTACTAAAAGCATTAAAGATACTGTTTACAGGGCATTTTATAATTATGATTTGGCTTGCCTTTATAATCACATTGGTTATTATCCTGACGCTGAAGCGCTGTTTAGAAGTTCTCTTCCTATACTTGCGGCTGTATACGGACAAAATAGTCTGCAATATACCATGCGGTTTAAAGTATTGGCAGAAATGTATGTGGAAATGGGAAATTACGCCTATGCCAAATCCATGAATGATGCATTGCTTTATTATTTTAAAACTTTGAATGGTGAGAAGGACAGGGAATACCTGATCTGTTTGAATAACGATGCACGAATTAGTCAGGGAACAGGTGATTATACAAAAGCGCTTGACACCTTTAAAAAACTTTTGGAAATTCATGGAGCATTAAATCCTATTGATACCGCAGATTATATTACTACACTCAATAATACCGCTGAAGCCTACCGCCTGACAGGAAATTATAACGATGCTATGAACCTCCAGCAAAAGGCAATGACTTTGTATTATAGCGGAAGGAGAAGTGACGAACTTATATTAGCCACTATGTTTAATAATGTAGGACTTTGTTATAAGGCCATCGGTAATTATAACGAAGCAGAAAAATCATATGATCAATCCATTGCTATTTATAAAAAATTAAAACTGGAGAATTCCCCTGATTACACTAATTCCCTCAATAACCAGGCAGAGTTATACCGTAACCTGGGCCGTTATAAGCAAGCTCATGATTTATTATTGAATGTTATTTTTATCAGGAAAAATTCGTTGGGTACACAGCATCAAAATTATGCAAATGCGCTGAATAATATGGCGCTTGTATATATTGATCAGGGTGCTTATAAAGAGGCAGAGCCTTTTTTACTGGAAGCTAATCAAATTTATAAAGAGTTGTTAGGGGAGAACCATCCTTTTTATGCCAATGGATTGAATAGTCTGGCAATGCTTTACGCCCATTTAAAACGTTACAAGGAATCTGAAGAATTAAAAATGAAAGCATTAAGCATCATTAAAAATTCCCTTGGAGAAGATCATGAACGTTATGCTTATTTTTTAGGAGGTACAGTGACT
>JANPOX010000700.1:0-2099 GCA_031428235.1 Bacteroidia bacterium
CTCAAAAGTACGAGCAAAAGGGTGCGGCAAATGTAAAATTAACTGCTGACGAAGTCCAAACCTCACTTCATCAACTTGCGATTCTTGGGCAGCTTGCAGTATGTATTTCAGTTCACCAGGCGAAACAATTCCGCCTTTGAAGTTTATTCGTATGGTATAAAAATCTTTCATGATGCCACCCTCCCTCAACCCCTAAAGGGGAATTATTATTGTTTAAATAATTTTTTAACTGTAAATCCGTTGGTTGTTTTGACTTTTAAGTAAAATATGTTGTTTTTTAATTGCTCTAAAAATTTATTTAATTCCTCTAAACTACTTTCAAAGTTCTGATTTGATTCAAATAATTTTACACCATTTATACCAAATACTTCAATACCTCTAAAACTTACTTTATTTATCAATAAATCTATTTTTTCAGTAAAAGGATTTGGAAAAACAGTAATTTGTTCGTCTTTTTCGTCTTTTTCTTCTTCATTTCCTAATATAACAAAATTTAGATTTAGTGTTGGTTCTACTTTTTCAGTAAAAAGATTTTCGATTTTTCTTTCATCACCTTTTCTTATTTTCCAGATTTGAAAACCCACTTCCATATTCGATGCGTAGAGATATAGCTCATTATTTAAAACAAACATATCTTGGACCACCAATGGATTTTGCGTAAGTTGATATGTATTTTTATTCGACCCATCGGTACGATATAAATGACATTGCCCGTCTTTACATAAATTGAGATAAAGTTTTCCATCAATAATTTTATAAAATCGGAGATTATCTTTTTCATAAATAAATTGTGTTGCTATATCGGTTGTGGTGTCTATTTGCCAAATGTTTTTGCGTGAACCTAAAAAAATCAGGGCTTTGTTTTTGAGATTTGATATTGTTGCTCTTTCGTAATTTGGGTCTTTTGAATTGAATTGGAAAATGGGTTTAAATTGAACATTATTATCAATTTTAACAATATTATTGCTGTAAATATCTCTTAAATCATTTGGAAGCCAATTATTAATTATCTTCTGTGCATTAAAATACGGACCTTGATTTTCTCCAATAAAATATTGATAGATATCAATTGAGAATGTTGAATCTAATTTAAGTAGTTTATATTTTTTATCATCTTTAATATCTATCTTGAGAAGATAGGCAGTTTTAATACCATAATTAAATATTTGAAAAATATTTGGAGATATTAATTTAACTACCCCAATATCTTTTATGCCTTTAAATACATCTAAGGTAAAAATCTTTTCAAGTAATCCATTACTGCTTAACTTAGAAACTTCTATACCTTCATCTCCTACATTAAAAAAATAAAATATACTTTCAGCATCACTTTTATCATATATTCGATAGTAGTTATTTCCTATGTTGCCTACAAGCTTTTCTGTTATTCCATCAAAAGAAAATAATTTTGCATTTACAAGATAATGTAATTTACCTTGAAAAAGTCCAATGTTTTGAGCATTTAAGAGGTTAGTGTTATTAATTTGTTTTGTTCCATTTTTAGTACCATCACTTATCCAAATTTCTTTTTCATACTGTAAATTATTAGTAACAAAAAAGAATTTATCTTTCATACTTGCAAAGTAGAAAGCTGATGCATTTTCATTTCCATTTTTAACTATTTTAGTTGCTAAGCTATTTTTCAAACTGAATAAGCCCTGATTATTCAGCAAAAAATATTCATTTTTAAAAGCGAACAGATAATCGGGATTACTATACCTAATATTCTCTCCATTTTCATTCTTAACTATACTCAAATTTTTGCCATCAAAAAAATCCAAATTATTCGGATAATTATAATCAACCTGATATTGTCCATCAGAAGTAATAAGCCTTCGGTTGCTTTCTGTTGAGATATTAACTAAATCAGCCTGTTGAATAAGTGGCTGAATGGAAAAAATATTTGACTTAGAATTTTCAGAAAATATATCATTTTTCAAGTATAGTGTATCACTTTTTAGATATAATGAATATGGCATATTCGTTTTTGAAATGAAATAAATATTATCAAAACTCCCCAAACAAGCATTCTTTTGTGGTAGTTTTCCCATTTCAAGATAAGCATTTCCAGAATTTTGCCCTGTAAAATAAAGTTTCCC
>JANPOX010000701.1:0-2620 GCA_031428235.1 Bacteroidia bacterium
CAATGGCTTTTGCAGTTTCGGGATTTTTATGTAAATAATTATCTAAATTTTGTTTAATAAAATCGTTTACAAATGAGCGTATGGTTTGTCCGCCCGGTGTTACTTCTTGAGACCCTAATTTTGTTTTGGTTTGCGATTCAAAAACCGGTTCCTGTACACGAACTGAAACAGCCGCAACAATAGATTTACGAACATCGGCTGGATCAAAATCTTTTTTATAAAACTCGCGAATCGTTTTTACTACTGCCTCTCTGAATGCAGCCTGATGCGTTCCTCCTTGTGTTGTATATTGACCATTTACGTAACTGTAGTATTCTTCCGAATAATGTTCGTTACTATGCGTCATTGCTAATTCAATATCCTCACCTTTTAAATGAATGATCGGATAAATAATTTCGCCGGTAATATTTTTTTCTAATAAATCTTTTAAACCGTTATCTGATTTATAAACTTGTCCGTTAAAGTAAAGTGTTAAGCCTGTATTTAAGAACGCATAGTTCCATAACATCTTATCAATATACTCATGGATGTAATGGTATTTTTTAAAGATGGTATCATCCGGTCTGAATTCTACAAAAGTCCCGTTCGCTTCATTTGTTTTCTCAAGTTTTGATTCCTTAACTAAATTACCGCGTGAAAAATCGGCCGTTTTTGATTGGCCGTCCCTGAATGCTGTTACCCTGAAATTAATAGACAAGGCATTTACCGCTTTGGTACCAACGCCATTTAACCCGATTGATTTTTTAAAGGCATCACTATCATACTTACCACCGGTATTTATTTTAGATACAACTTCTACCACTTTTCCTAAAGGGATTCCACGCCCGTAATCACGGATGGTAACAGAGCCATCTTTTACACCGACTTCAATTTTTTTACCGGCACCCATCATAAACTCATCAATGGAGTTATCCATTACTTCTTTGATCAGAACATAAATTCCATCATCAAAAGCAGAACCATCTCCGAGCTTACCAATATACATCCCCGGACGCATTCTAATATGCTCTTTCCAGTCGAGGGATTTAATACTGTCTTCGTTATAACTTGCTATTTCTTTTGCCATACCAATTTGTTTTTTGAACTTTGTTTTTTGTTGTTTGATTTTTGTTCAATTAAATCAGCTCAAACAACCAATAACGAACAACTCATTTCTAAATTTAATCGCCATCCAATAAATTTCCTAACCCTCCTAAAATGCTTCCTTCTTCTTTTCTTGAGCCTTTAGCATAAGATAATATTCTGCCTGCTAATCGACTGATAGGTAAAGTCTGGATCCACACTTTTCCAGGTCCGCGAAGTACGGCGTAAAACACCCCTTCTCCGCCAAACAAGGTGTTTTTAATTCCTCCAACAAACTGGATATCATAATTTACGTCACTTGTAAAAGCAACAATACAACCGGTATCGATTTTTAATATTTCACCCGGAATCAATGTTTTTTCGATCACATGTCCTCCGCTATGAACAAAAGCCATTCCATCGCCTTCCAGTTTTTGCATGATGAAACCTTCACCTCCAAATAATCCTGTTCCTAATTTCTTTTGAAATTCAATGCCCACCTCAACTCCTTTAGCCGCACATAAAAAACTATCTTTCTGGCAAATAATTTTACTTCCTAAACGTGCAAGATCCATGGCAATAATTTTACCGGCATATGGTGCTGCAAAAGTTACCTGACGTTTTTGCTGAGAAATATTAGTGTAAACAGTCATGAATAAATTTTCACCTGTTAGCAAACGTTTTCCGGCCGTAAATAGTTTATTCATAAAACCGGAATTATTTCCATCGCCGAATAAAGTTTGCATTTGAACCCCGTCGGTCATCATCATAAAACTTCCGGGTTCTGCAATAACAGCTTCCTGTGGATCCAGTTCGATTTCCACACATTGCATTTCTTCTCCAAATAATTTGTAATCGATTTCGTGATTGTTCATAGTTTGATTTTTATTTTTTGCCCGCAGATTTCGCAAATTATCGCAGAAAAATATCAGCGGATATCTGTGAGATCTGCGGGAAATTATTCCTTATTAAACATTAAAACGGAAATGCATCACATCTCCATCAGCTACTACATATTCTTTTCCTTCTACTTTTAATTTACCAACTTCTTTGCAGGCATTTTCAGAACCGTAAGTGATATAATCATTATAACTAATTACCTCCGCGCGGATAAATCCTTTTTCAAAGTCTGTATGAATTACCCCTGCGGCCTGAGGAGCAGTCATCCCTTTTTCAATGGTCCATGCTCTTACTTCTTTGACACCCGCAGTAAAGTATGTTTGTAATTGCAATAAACTATAAGCTTGTTTGATCAACTTATTCACTCCTGGCTCATCCAATCCCATTTCTCCAAGGAACATTTGTTTTTCTTCGTAAGTCTCTAAAGAAGCAATTTCACTTTCCATAGCGGCTGTAATTACTAATATTTCTGCACCCTCACCTTTTACGGATTCCTTAACTGCATCCACATAGTTATTTCCGGTTTTAGCTGAAGCTTCATCCACATTACACACATACATTACCGGTTTAATGGTTAACAGATGTAGATCTGCAATGTAAGGCAATTCACTATCTTCCAATTTACAGGCACGGGCTGATTGTCCGCTTTCTAAAGTTT
>JANPOX010000702.1:0-7171 GCA_031428235.1 Bacteroidia bacterium
GCTTCATCAATACGCAACCTTTTTGAATGCGGCAAAAGGAACACTTTCTTCGTCCTGCCTTGCTTCAGCAATTATAGTATCTAAGATATCTTCTAATGCTTCCGTGTGTTTTTTAAAAAGGCTGTAATCAATAATGACCGCCGTCTTTTTATTATGATTATCCGTAATATAACTTATGCCTTTCATTTGATCAATTTATTGTTATCCAAATTTACAAAAAAATTATCAGTCCTATAAACGCTATTTTCAGGAAATACTTACATGAAATATTGAACAAATTACCTTGAAACCATTTACGAGATTGGAAATAGCGCACCAGGAAATATTCCATCAGCATGGCGGTGAAAAAATTCAGCTGGTTGAAAGTTTAAACAGCGGAGATGATTGGGTGGAGACGATTAAGAAAATTGCACTACAATAATTCTTCATAATCTGCGGAGAATAACTCATTTATAAACCGCAACTATGCGGAGAATAATTTGTGTATGCGGAGAATAATCTTTATTTTTACCGTATAAATGCGGAGAATAAATGGGTAAGTATATTCATCAATTAACTAAATGGCCTGATTTCAACTGGAATAATGAAAGTATTCTTCAGCTCTTATCAAATGTCAGGCATAAACAAGGGCGATTAAAAGGTTATTTAGAAGTATTGGGTTTTGCTTTAAGAAATGAAACTACCTTGCAAACACTAACTTTAGATGTCCTTAAGTCTACTGAAATTGAGGGAGAAATTTTAAACCCTGATCAGGTGCGTTCTTCCATAGCCAGGAAACTGGGAATGGATATCGCCGGACTAGTCCCGACTGATAGAAATATAGATGGCGTAGTTGATATGATGATTGATACTACGCAAAACTATAACAAGCCTTTAAATAAAGATCGTTTGTTTGGATGGCATGCCGCTTTATTTCCTTCAGGAAGAAGCGGCATGCATAAAATAATAGTAGGTAAGTGGCGCGATCACGAAAAAGGCCCGATGCAGGTTGTATCCGGAGCAATGGGTAAGGAACGGGTTCATTATGAAGCGCCTGATGCTGCACGTTTAGAAAAAGAAATGAAACTATTTTTAAAATGGTTCAATACACATAATTCAATAGATGCCGTTATTAAATCAGCCATTGCGCATCTTTGGTTTGTTACCATACATCCTTTTGATGATGGTAATGGACGTATAGCAAGAGCAATAGCTGATATGCAATTAACAAAAGCTGATGGTGACCATCAACGATTTTATAGTATGTCGGCGCAGATACGATTGGAAAGAAAAGAGTATTATAACATACTTGAGAAGATTCAGAAAGGAACACTAGATATTACAGAATGGTTGCTATGGTATTTAAAATGTTTGGATAATGCTTTAAGCGCAACCGATGAAGTTTTAAAACGTGTACTGAATAAAACTAAATTTTGGGACAAGCATTTAAACACACTAATAAATGAAAGGCAGCGTTTAATCATTAATAAATTATTTGATGGCTTTGATGGCAAATTAAATTCATCAAAGTGGGCAAAGATTGCGAAATGTTCCGCTGATACTGCATTGCGTGATATACAGGATTTGATCAACAAAAATATACTGTCAAAAAATCACTCGGGAGGGCGCAGTACTAGTTATGATTTAAAAGCATAAACCAAATTTTAAAAATCCATCGTTAGCTATTTTCCATAAACATGTTGGCGAAAAAACACAACTGGTTGAAAGCTTAAACAGTGGTGATGATTGGGTGGAAACGATTAAGAAGATGGTTTTATAATGCTGATAATAATTTTGTTGGATTTTGTCGGCAATCAAAAACGGTAGCTATTATAATAGTTTTATTGTCAATCCAATAAATAATTTTATGATTCCCTTTTACAATATATCGGTACTCTATACTTCGTGATTTTAATAATTCTTCTTTTTGACCAGTTTTAGGATTAGTTTTTAAATGAATAGTGCTCTCAACTAACTTTTTTACTATCTTTTTTGCAACGGTTTTGTTGGCTTGTAATGAATAAAAGTCAAATATGATTTCTAAACTTTCTAAAGCAGTATCTGTCCAAAAAACAGTCATTACCATTTTTCAATTTGCTTTAACAAATCTTCTGCTTTTGTTAATTTACCTTGCGCCTTATCATCCTCGGCTTTATCAATTAATTTATTTAAAGCTTTTTTAGTTAAAGGTTTCGAAACAAACTGCTTTAATTGTTTCTCACGAGCTTTTGATAATAATTCCTCAAACTTAGAAATAACATCATCATCGTTTACTTTTAAAAAACTTTGAATAAATTGTATTTTTCTATTTTGAATGGTTAAAGCTGACATGTTTTGATATTTATGTTGATACAAATTTAAGAAAAATTTATATCAATATCCATTAGCGAGAAAATTCAACTGCTTGGGAGTTTAAACAATGGTGATGATTGGGTGGAAACGATTAAGAGAATTGCTTTAAACTAAAAGAGCGACCAATTGGTCGCTCTTTTTTAGTTTAATATTTATATTAATTACTTAACAATAAATTTCTGATTTATCGACTCGCCTTTCTTATTTGAAACTTTCACAAAATAAATACCTGAATCAAAATGATGGGAAAGATTAACTTCCATAGCGCTTGCATTTAACTTTATTTCTTTTTCAGAAAGAATTTTTCCTGTTAAATCCATAACTAAAACATTCATCACTTCATTTTCTTTTCCAAAGAACTGTAAACGAACATCGTCATTTTTATCAGATGGATTAGGGTACAATACAAAATCAAATTTATCTTTTTTATCAATTGAAATTGATTGTATAACTGAATAAGATGCTTTTTTATCAAAATCAGTTTGTTTTAAACGATAGTACGATACACCTATTATAGGGTTTTTATCTTGCAAATAGTAATACTTTTTATCCAAGCTATTTCCTGCACCCTTAACTACATCAATTGGTTCAAAATTAATTCCATCTGCTGAACGTTCTATAGTAAAATAATCATTATTAGTTTCGGTGGCAGTAGACCAATTTATATCAACGCTATTTCCATTTAATTCAGCTTTAAACATAATTAACTCGATTGGCAATGGAACAACGTTAGTTCCAGAAACGAAGAAGTGACAATTAGAACCGGCATTACCATCTACACCAATTAAATAAGTTTGACCCGCAGTTGCATTGGTGATATTATACGTAATAGTGCCTGAACTTGCTGCTGCGCAAATTGCAGAACCTGATGTACCAATAGTGTAAGATGCACATGTGCCTGTAATTAATCCTGTTTGAATACCACCACCACCATTATTACATAAAATAGTAGAAAACTTAATAGTTACCGTACCGGTTGCAACTGCAGTAAATGAAAACCATGAGATGTTTTCTAACGAACTTGCACAAAGGGTGGCTGGAGCTACATTTGCATCTTGGGCAGCAACATATGAGTATTCGCAGCCGGCCACCGCATTATCAGTTAGCACCGAAGTGGTACCAATAGCTATAGGTGAAGAACAAAGATCATTGCTTGCAATGGGAGTGTTAGGTTTAACATTTAACGTAAATGTACCCCCCGCAACTGTATTGGCAACTGAAACAAAATAGGTTGTATTTGGTAACATTCCACCAAACCCGGGTTCTGAAGAACCTTGGTCATTATACACATTCGTAGAAGTGTTATTATTTAAGAATGCACTACCTTGGGAAGGGCAAGAACTTGGATAAACGGTAACATAATTACATCCTGCAGTTGCCTGTTGATTAGCAAATGAATAACAACCAGGACTGGCAGGCGTTGTAAACTTATACCAAACATTCCCGTCAGGGCACCAACCACCACCCGTAAACGGATCATCTAACGTAGAGGTAGCATTAGATCCGACAACAGGCGTTCCTGGCGTCATTGCAGTAGCGCACTCACACGCATCATTATTTGATGTACAAGTTCTAACACAGTAATCAAATTTTTCTCCATTCAAATCTTTATCTGCGTTATCATCATAAACTCTAATATAATAGGTTGTGCCTGCAACCATTGCAAAACTGCCCGCCGTAGATCCACCACAACCCAAATAACTTAAAGATAATGAACCAGGGCATGTTCCACCAGTTTGGGTATAAACCTGATATTCAGGAGTAGCAAGAGGAGTACCACCACCACCGGAGGAAGCAACGTCTATAAAACCACTAGTTGTACTAGCTGGAGCTGTAAATGATAACCAATAATTCCCAGCTCCCGCCGTTGCTTGACTTTGACAAGTGGTTACCAAGCCAGTAACCCCTCCGCCATCCACAGACCATGTGTTATTTGTTGCAGGGTTTGTAATTGTTGCCATTGTACATCCAGTAGAACTTGATGTTATTGCAAGAGCAGTACATGGAGTTAATTGTGCAAAAAATTTGCATGATGCAACAATAAATATAAATAGTAATATTTTTTTCATAAAATTAATTTATTTTTTTATTCCGGTTTATATTCAACAATAACTCCATCCACTTTTTTAAAATAAACAACTTTTCCATTTACAATTACCTTAGTAAAACCTTGGTCTTCGGGTGTTGGTATAGACTCAGAAGTTTTAACACTATTTAATACATTAGAATTGTTTGGTTTATTAAGAGAATCAGAAATTGGAACTTGATTATTAGCAGTTTGCGCAAATACAGTATTTTGCAATAAACCTAAAGCTAAAAATAACACCATTTTTTTAAATACAGATTTTTTCATTTTACAATTTGATTTTTTTCTTCCTACCAAATATACAAAAAATCTTACATGTGTTAGTAAAATCATTTACACATTTTTACTTAAAATGAGAGTCCTAATTACTGTATTATACCTTTGTAAATGCAATAAGTTGTAAAACCATCTAAAATAAAGCATTGGTGAAGTTGAATAAAAATAAATCATTACTTTTATTTCCGGTACATTTTATTCTTTTAATAAGCAAACTACCTTATTCACTCACTCGTTACATATTTAAAAACCCATCGGTATGTCGGTTTATTTTCCTCAAATGGCAATAAAATGGGGTTTAACAGTAAATTATATATTTGTAACCAAAAACCATTTACTCATTTTAACATTTTAAAACCTGAAATTGTTTTTAAATTATGATTGGAGGGAGAATTTGAGGTTTTTCTGAAAAAGAAAACAACCCTCTTAAATTCCCTAAACAATTATTTATTGAATTTGAAGAAACAATTTTGTTAGATGAATGGATATTTGATAGCATTGGGCATATACTAAAAAACATTTAAAAGTAACCAAATTGGTAACTTTTGTATTATATTTGTTGTACTATATAAATTAAAGAATGAATATATATAATAAGGGAACTATTGTAGATTATTACACCAATCATCCAGACTGTAAGAATACATTAGAAAAATGGCATCATGATGTTTTAACGAAGGAATGGAAGAAACCAAATAGTGTAACTAAAGATTTTAATAAAGCCAGAACAATAAAAAATAACAGGGCTATTTTTGAAATTAATGGCAATGATTATAGATTGATAGCAGAATTAAATTATGAAAAAGGCTGGGTTTTTATAAAGTTTATCGGCACTCACGCTGAATATGATAAAGTAGATTCGGAAACGATAGATTTATATAAAAAGAAGAAAAAATAAGCTAAAAAATTAAAGAAGTAAAAAAATTGAAAATGGAACTTAAAATTATTAAAACAAAAAAATACTACCATGAGTCTTTAGCAAGATTTGAAGAAATTTTTTCGGCAAAGCATGGCTCTAAAGAAAGTAATGAAGCAGATATTTTAGCTTTATTAATTAAAGACTATGAAAACAAACATTTTATTATTGATGCTCCAACTCCGCTAGAGGCAATTAAATACAGAATGGAACAACAAGGATTATCGAATCAGGATTTAGCAAAAATTCTTGGTTATAAAAGCAGAGTAAGTGATATTTTTCATAATACGCGAAAACTGAATTTGAAAATGATTCGCAAACTATATGAAACACTACATATTCCTTTGGAAACGTTAGTAAAAGAGTATTAACAGGCGAATAAAAATACTATATCGAGTGGAAATACGAACATTTTACCCTAATTTTATAGTAAAAAATTGAAGTATTTACCCTAATTATGTGCATTAAAATTTCTATCTCTCAGCCATTTTTCTGATTTACACATACTTACAAACTATAAGTTTCAAATATTGAAATTTAATTTCCAATTATGTAATTTTATTCGTATATTTGTAATATAATTTAGTAAAATGGTAGTTATCTCTAAGGCGATTTTAGTAGAATTTGGCGGCAAACATTCGGATTCAGTAGACGCATTAAATAGATGGTATGATGTGTGTAAACAATCTGATTGGAATAGACTTAGTGATATTAAAAAGTTATTTAACTCTATTGATTATGTGGGCAATGACAGATATGTTTTTAATATAAAAGGAAATAAATACAGACTAGTTGCCATGATATTTTTTGACTTTATACCAAGTGAAACTATAATTTAGTCCATTATGCTCGTTTTTTTTCATCAATACTTCTTCAAAAAATTGTTCCGTAGCTTTGGCTACGCAATAATTTTTGTTCATCATCTTGATAAAAAACTTCATCGCATCATTGAACCAAATCATAATTACACTTGGTATTAGAACTGTGTTTATACGATTTATAGGAACACATGGCGAATACGACAAGATAGATTGTACAAAAATATAATAGTAAATAAAAAATTATGAAGCCGGAAAAGATAATTGACAGAAAAGAATATAATGAAGTAATGAACCGAATAGAAAAACTACTTCAAAAAACTACCAAAAGCGGAGGCTTTAAAAGTTTACCCGCAAAAGAAATAGAAACTTTAAAAAAGCTTTCTTTAATAGCAGAGCAATACGAAGATAGTATTCCGTTGATGCCAATAAAGTTGCCAAGCACACTTACCGAAATGATTAGATATAAAATGTTTGAGATGAATTTAAGACAAAAGCAATTGGCTAAAGTACTTGAAGTGAGTGAAGCAAGGATTTCGGAACTATTAACCGGTAAACGAAAAATAAACCTTGAGTTAGCTAAAAAACTTCATGCTAAATTAAACATTGATGCCCACTTCATTTTAGACTTAGCGTAGGTTTTAAAATTAGTTCACTTAGCCATTTTTCCAATTCACACATACTTAACAAACTATAAGTTTGCAGTTATATTTCAATCCAATAAAAATGGTTTTGGCTTTAAAA
>JANPOX010000703.1:0-4610 GCA_031428235.1 Bacteroidia bacterium
ATTTTAGCTTGCTTCAACAGAGCCATTAATGTATCAGAGCAAGCGCTTCCTTTTCGCTCCTCCCTTTTTATATTTTTATCCGGAGAATCCGCCACAAACGAAACATTATCGGCCCATAAAAATTCTTTAGACTGTAGAATAGATTTAAAACGATTGGGAAAATCAGCCACTTTATTTCTCATATCAACTGAAAAATTCTTTGTATTACAGGCATAACGATGAAGCTGATTAAAACGCTTTTGGTTGCTTTTTTTCTTTACTTTCCTTGTTACAAATTCATAATTAACGCATAACGTATCTTTCCAATATTGATTAAAAGATTTTTTTACATCGGCAACTTCCTCTCCAAAAATCATAATATCCCTATCTCTAAAATTGTAATGTTTATCATAATCAAAATAGATGTCGGCAATATTTCGTCCACCGGTAATGGCTGCTACACCATCAACTTCAAGAACTTTATTATGCATGCGCTGATCAATCCTGTTAATATGTCGAACTGACTTTATAAACCGAATATATGTCCGTTTTCCTTTCTGTACGATTGGGTTATAAACCTTTACATCAATATTTTCATGAGAATCAAGGGCTTGTATTTCTCTTATCGCCATTTTTCTGGCCAAAGCATCCAGAAGGATATGCACTTTCACACCCCGATCGGCCGCACGAATAAGGTACTCACACATGATGAAGCCTGCATTATCCTTAGCAATGGAATAATACTGCACATTGATGGTTTTTTTTGCGTTTTCGCACAACCATAAACGTGAAATAAAACTATTCCTTCCTTCTTCTAAAGTAACTACCCCTGTTTTTGTCTTTAACTGGGTTTCTGATAAATCAAGCTGGGATTTTATATCCGACGTTTTATTGCGATCAACTGAAGTGCAAGATTCGGCATCTTTTTTTAAACTCTTTGAATATTTTGAACATGATGTGATGAAAATCACCACTAGAATTAAAAATCTGTAATACATACGGCAATTTAAGTAGGACATACTGAACAATGTTACATAATTAATGTTTTTTCTTATACTACTTCCTTGAGTTTATTGAGCCTGAAGATTCCCAAAATAACAATCCTTTTAAACTTATATCAATAGGTATTTTTCATATATATTCGCAACTATAATATATTCAAAATAGTTATATTCGTGCGTTACAATTTAATTTTAGAATGACGACTCTAACGAAAAAAATACAAATGGTTGACTTAAAAGGTCAATACGAAAAAATAAAAGCAGAAGTTGATGCGGGCATACAGGATGTGATCAATTCTACAGCGTTTATAAATGGGCCGGCTGTAAAAGAATTTCAGGCAGATTTAGAAAAATATTTGAAAGTAAAGCACGTTATTCCTTGTGCAAACGGCACAGATGCCTTACAAATAGCAATGATGGCCTTGGATCTAAAACCCGGAGACGAAGTGATCACTGCCAGTTTTACCTATGTTGCCACAGCTGAAGTAATCGGTTTATTAGGTTTAACTCCTGTGCTTGTGGATGTTTATCCCGACACATTTGATATAAATATTGAAGCGCTTGAAAAAGCAATTACTCCAAAAACCAAAGCTATTGTTCCGGTTCATTTATTTGGACAATGTGCCGATATGGAGCGTATTATGGAAATAGCAAAAAAACATAATTTATATGTGATCGAAGATGTTGCCCAGGCCATAGGTGCTGATTATACGTTTAAGGATGGCTCTGTAGTGAAAGCCGGTACCATTGGAACCATTGGTTGCACTTCGTTTTTCCCTAGTAAAAATTTAGGGTGTTATGGTGATGGCGGAGCAATCTATACAAATGATGATGCTTTAGCTAAAAAATTACGCATGGTAGCGCATCATGGACAAAGCGTGCAATATGTGCATGATGTGTTAGGGGTAAATTCCCGTTTGGATACCATACAGGCAGTGGTATTAAAAGCAAAATTAAAACACCTTGATGAATATGCTGCAGCCAGGAATAAAGCAGCAGATTATTATGATCAAGCATTGGCAAATAATCCAAAATTAAAAACGCCATTTCGCGCTAAAAATTCAAGCCATGTATTTCACCAATACACTTTGCAATTAATTGGAATTGACAGGGCTAAATTGAGGGAACAATTATCGGAAAGAGGAATTCCGGCAATGATTTACTACCCTATTCCATTGCATGAACAAAAAGCTTACAAAAGCGATCGATTTAAAAAAGAAGATTTCCCTGTAACTGAAAAATTATGTGCAACGGTTTTGTCATTGCCTATGCATACAGAAATGGATGAAGAAACTCTGAAATATATTTGCACTAACCTTTTAGAATTAATTAATTAGAACATAAAAATAATAGTATCAACTAAAAATAATTTAAAAACTAAGTTAATTGACAAATCGTCAAATTGACTAATTAACTCATCGAATTATGAAAATAACTATTGTAGGAACTGGGTATGTAGGGTTAGTAACAGGAACTTGTTTTAGTGAAGTTGGTGTTGACGTAACCTGTGTTGATATTGATCAAAAAAAGATCGATAACCTGAATAATGGGATTCTTCCAATATATGAGCCCGGTTTGGAGGAAATGGTAACGCGTAACGTTCAAAAAAAACGTTTGAAGTTTTCAACCTCACTGAAAGATAGCATACAGGGCTCTGAAGTAGTTTTTATTGCTGTTGGCACACCACCTGATGAAGATGGCTCTGCGGATTTGAAATATGTATTAGCGGTGGCTTCAAGTATTGGTGAACACATGGAGCATCCATTGGTGGTTGTTACAAAAAGTACCGTGCCTGTAAGTACTGCTGAAAAAGTAAGAAAAGCATTGCAAGCCCAATTAGATAAACGTAATTCCAAACTGGATTTTTACGTGGCTTCAAATCCTGAATTTTTAAAAGAAGGTGCCGCTATTGATGATTTTATGAAGCCGGATAGAATTGTGGTTGGAATCGACCGGTCGGAAGCTGAAGAGCTAATGCGGAAATTATACAAACCTTTTTTAATGAACGGCCATCCCATTTATTTCATGGATATTCCTTCAGCGGAAATGACAAAATATGCGGCTAATGCAATGTTGGCAACGAAAATCAGTTTCATGAACGATATTGCTAACCTTTGCGAAATTATGGGAGCAGATGTGAATATGGTACGTAAAGGAATTGGTAGCGATACACGTATCGGCACCAAATTTATATATCCGGGTGTTGGTTATGGCGGAAGTTGTTTTCCGAAAGATGTAAAGGCATTAATTAAAACAGCCAAAGAACATAAATACGACATGCGCATTTTAAATGCTGTAGAGAATGTAAATGAAAGTCAGAAAGAAGTTTTATTTGATAAAGTAAAATCGCATTTTAAAGGTGATCTAAAAGGTAAGAAATTTGCATTGTGGGGCTTAGCATTTAAGCCAAAAACAGACGATATGCGTGAAGCCCCATCTTTGGTTATTATTGAAAAATTATTAAAAGAGGGCGCAAGTGTGGTTGCATATGACCCGGTAGCTATGAAAGAAGCCAAACATACTTTAGGCGACACGATTGAATATGCCATGGATATGTATGATTCATTAAATGGAGCGGATGCTTTGCTAATTGTAACTGAATGGCCTGAATTCAAAATACCTAATTTTATCGAGTTAGATAAACGCTTAAATCAAAAAACATTGTTTGACGGAAGAAACATGTTCTATCCAAAAGAAATGAAAAAACTGGGGTATAACTACTATTGTATAGGAGTCAAAACAAACTAATCAGAAATTGAAATTATGCAAAAAAGAATATTAATTACAGGAGCAGCAGGATTTTTAGGATCACACTTGTGCGACCGTTTTATTAAAGAAGGCATGCATGTTGTTGCAATGGATAACCTGATCACCGGTGACCTGAAAAACATCGAACACTTGTTTAAGCTCCCGCAATTTGAATTTTATCACCATGATGTGAGCAAATACATTCATGTTCCAGGAAATATTGATTACATTTTACATTTTGCTTCACCGGCAAGCCCGATAGATTATTTAAAAATTCCTATTCAAACCTTAAAAGTTTCTTCCTTGGGGACTCATAATGTTTTAGGATTAGCTCGCGTTAAAAAAGCAAGAGTATTGGTTGCTTCAACAAGTGAAGTTTATGGTGACCCAGCTGTTCATCCTCAAACAGAAGAATATTGGGGAAATGTAAATCCGGTGGGTCCACGTGGTTGCTATGATGAAGCCAAACGTTTTATGGAAGCATTAACCATGGCTTATCATGAAACACATCAGGTGGAAACCCGAATCATTCGTATTTTTAATACTTATGGACCTAAAATGCGCTTAAATGATGGCCGAGTATTACCTGCATTTATCGGACAAGCTTTAAGAGGTGAAGACCTGACTATGTTTGGGGATGGTAGCCAGACCAGAAGTTTTTGCTACGTGGATGATTTGGTAGAAGGCATTTACCGTTTATTAATGAGTGATTATCATTTACCAGTAAACATCGGAAACCCTGATGAAATTTCAATAAAAGATTTTGCTGATGAGATTTTAAAACTAACGGGCTCAAATCAAAAATTAATTTCATTGTCATTACCAAAAGATGATCCTAAACAACGGAAGCCGGATATAACAAAAGCACGCGAAATTTTAGGA
>JANPOX010000704.1:0-3487 GCA_031428235.1 Bacteroidia bacterium
AATAAACACACCGACATTGCTTTAAAACATCTGGAAGAGCTTGAAGCAGATGGTTCCAAGAAAAATAATTTAAAAGCTTTTGCATTAGACCTCTTAAAGCGGGATGCTTAGTTTTAAAACCATGCTTAATAACCTTAGTATACAATAAACACTATTTTAATTATGGATTTACATGAGCAATTATCATCCTACACTCATAAGCTGAAAGTTCAAATCAGGTATAAAGACATAGATAAACAGGGTCATGTGAACAACGCCAATCACATTACTTATTTTGAAACGGCCCGTATTGAATACTTTAAAGATGTATTTAGAAACAGCATTGACTGGAATAAAGCAGGAATAATTCTTGCTCATACAGAAGTTACTTATAAGCGGCCTATACTTCTGGAAGACAACGTGTATTGCTACACGAAAATATCACGATTTGGAACCAAGAGCTTCGACACTGAATACGTTTTAACTGTAGAAGACACACACCATAAATTCCTTTGTGCCTTTGGCAAAAGCACTTTGGTATGTATTAATTATGACACTAAAGAAACCGTTGATGTGCCTTTAGAATGGAAAGAATCCGTGAAGGCATTCGAAAAATAATATTAAAAATATACAACATTTATTCGCTTTTAAATGTCGAAATTTTTATTATTTTTACTACTTGATAATTTTATATGAAGACACTAGTAGAGGGATTTACCAAACAATTACAGGAAGCTTTAGACATTGCTAATAAGGCAGTTCTAACTAAAAAACATAACATTCAAAACATCGTGGTTACAGGTCTCGGTGGTTCCGGAATCGGAGGTTCTATTCTTTCTGAATTAGTTCAAACAGAATGTCATATTCCGATCATCATTAATAAGGACTATTTTTTACCCGAGTTTGTAAATTCAAATTCAATGGTGATTATTTCTTCTTACAGTGGTAACACAGAAGAAACTCTTTCTGCCATGAAACACGCGATTGCCAAACAAGCGCAGATCGTTTGTGTAACAAGTGGCGGCGAAGTGGAATCAATTGCAAAAAGCCATAATTTTGATACTATCATTATTCCTGGTGGTCATCCTCCGCGCTCATGCATTGGTTACTCACTGGTTCAGTTATTAAAGATTATGCAGTTCAATGAATTTGTGAAAACTGATCTTTTAGCTCAGGTGAAATCAACGATCACATTATTGGATTTAGAAAAAGAACATATTAAAGCGGAAGCAACCACCATTGCCCGCAAGTTATTACATAAAATACCGGTGATCTATTCATTAGGTTCATGTGAAGGGGCAGCAGTGCGTTTCAGACAACAGATCAACGAGAACAGTAAAATGTTATGCTGGCATCATACTTTCCCGGAAATGAATCATAACGAATTAGTAGGCTGGACCGAAAAAAATGATTCTTTAGCAGTTGTTACTTTCAGAACTTCTTTTGATTACGAAAGAACCATAAAACGTTATGACCTTTGTAAATCTTTATTTGCAAAATATTGCAGTTCGGTAACCGATATTACTGCAGAAGGAAATACAAGAGTGGAGCAGTTCTTTTACCTGATCAATATCGGTGATTGGATTTCCTGCTACATTGCGGATTTGAAAAACATTGACGCCGTTGAAGTAAATGTAATTACCAATCTGAAAAACGAATTAGCAAAACTAAACTAAATTCTAAAATCGTTTATTTGAATAAGCAGGTACTCTTTCAAGACCTTGGCCTTATGGACTATAAAGCCTGTTGGGATTACCAGGAAAGTTTGTTCAATAAAACAATTTCACAAAAAATTGCTAACAGGGATTTAGAACCAGCAGATCAAACCATAACTCGAAATCATCTCTTATTTGTTGAACATCCTCACGTTTACACCTTAGGCAAAAGCGGTGACACATCCCATCTTTTAATTAATGAAGATGAGTTACAGAAAAAAAACGCGACCTATTATAAAATTAACCGTGGCGGAGATATCACTTACCATGGTCCCGGACAGTTAGTTGGATATCCTATTCTTGATTTGGATCATTTTTTTACTGACATACACAAATACCTCCGTCTTTTAGAAGAAACGATTATACTCACACTGGATGAGTATGGAATCAAAGGTGGACGAAGCAAAGGTGAAACCGGTGTCTGGCTCGATCCTGACGATCTCTTTAAAGCCCGTAAGATCTGTGCTTTTGGCGTTCGTTGTAGTCGTTGGGTTACAATGCATGGTTGGGGTTTCAATGTAAATTCAGATTTGAATTATTTTTCAAATATTATTCCGTGTGGTATTCAGGACAAAGCCGTCACAAGTTTGAATAAAGAATTAGGACAGGATGTGAATATTCCTGAGATCAAAAAAATACTTCAAAAACATTTCAGTCATCTTTTTGAATGTGAGTTAATATTGCCCTTCGACTCCGCTCACGGTGACAAGAATGCTTAACCGAAATTAATATGTCAGGCCGAGCGAGTCGAAGCCAAATAAAATATAACACATGCTCAAAAAAATAATCAAATTCATACTGTACATTTTTTTAGTAATTTTTATTTTACTGAACATCGTCATTGTATTTTCAGGCAGATGGTATTTGTATAAAGCCATTGGAACAACTTATTTAAAAGGCAAAGGCGGACCAAGCGCCACAGAATATCAAATCTTTGAGAACCGGAAAATCGAAGCCAATGATCCAAGGCCCTGGCCATTATCTAAGTATTATAACTCTAAAAAATTACCGGATCATTTAGAAAAATTAATGCACGAGGTTGCCTCTCATGCTTTAGTGATCATAAAAAATGATACGTTAATTCATGAACAGTACTGGGACAATTTCAGCGATACATCGCATACTAATTCTTTCAGTATGGCTAAATCTTATACTGGCGCATTACTTGGGTTTGCCATACAGGATGGATTTATAAAAAATAGTCATGAACCGGTGAGTACGTATATTCCTGAATTTAAAACCGGGTGGCGCGCAGGAATCACTTTGGAACATTTAATAACCATGACATCAGGAATTGCCTTTGATGAAAATTACTCAAATCCCTTTTCTTATCCCGCTGAAGGTTATTATGGTACAGATCTATTGAAGGCTTCGGCGAGCTATGAAGATTCTGCCAGTAAACCCGGAACTATTTATAAATATCTGAGTGGCAATACAGCCTTATTGGGCTACTGCATTGCAAAAGCAACCGGCAAACCTTTAGCAACCTACCTCAGCGAAAAATTATGGACTCCTTTAAACTGTGAATACAATGCTTACTGGAGTCTTGATAAAAAGGATGGTTTGGAAAAAGCATTTTGCTGTATCAACAGCAATGCAAAAGATTTCGCTCGCATGGGTAAACTTTACATGCACCAGGGAAACTGGAATGGAAAACAATTGCTGGACAGTAATTTTGTAAACGAATCTATAGTGCCTTTTAAATGTAATGAAGAAGATTGCACTCCAAATAAGACATACGGTTATTCGTGGTGGCTTACAACCCATAAAGGTCTTACTGTTTTTTATATGCG
>JANPOX010000705.1:0-5734 GCA_031428235.1 Bacteroidia bacterium
TTTGAACTTCAATTGCTTCGTCAGATAATTTTTTATCAATCCAACTTTGTTCTTTTAAGGCAATAATTCTTAAACAGGACGCCCTAATTTCTTCTTCGTTAGACTCAATAAACTCCTGAGCAATTTCAAACTTTGGCAATAAAATATCACGACCTAATTTAAACTGTTCAATTTTAGAAACAATTTCATTGGTTGTTTCGATAGCCTCAGGCATATCTGCAAACAAAGCGATCATTTCTTTTGGCGACTTAAAATAAAATTCTTTATTCTGTAAGCCATTTCTAAAACCCCTGCCCTTCCCTACCGGTGTGGCTTTTTTCTCATTATCTTTTACACATAATAAAATATCATGTGAATCAAATCCATTTTTATTTAAATAATAATTACTGTTAGCTGCAAAATATTTCACATTGTGTTTCGCTGCAAATTTCAATAAAACATCATTTACGTGATTTTCTTCCTGTAAATCATGTCTGTTTAATTCTACATAAAAATCTTCGCCAAACTGATCCTTATACCAAACAAACGCTTCCTCGGCTTGCTCTTCTCCAACATTTAAAATTAAATTAGGGATTTCAGAGGATAAAGAACCTGTAGTGGCAATTAAGCCTCCTTTATATTTCTCTAATAAATTTTTATCAATACGTGGTACATAATAAGCGCCGTCAATTAATCCAATAGAACTTAACCGCGATAAATTCTCATAACCTGTTCTGTTCTTTGCAATCAGTACCTGAGTATAACCGTTATCCTGTTTGGTTTTATCTTTATGATCTTTGCAAATAAATAATTCGCAACCAATGATACATTTTAATTCTGTTTTCTTATCTTCAACTATATCTCCTTTGTCTACTGCTTCGTTATGAGACTTAACACCTTTATTATGTTTATCAATCGATTGCCAGAATAAAAAAGCGCCATACATGTTACCATGATCTGTCAAGGCAACAGCAGGCATATTGTATTCTATGGCTTTTTTCACCAGATCACCAACATCACTGGTAGACTGAAGAACAGAAAATTGTGTGTGATTGTGGAGGTGGGAGAAAGCAGTTGGCAGTATTGAGTTTGCAGTTGAGCTGTTTACCTGCTCTCTGCCGACTTCTTTCTGCATACTGCCCACTGCTTTCCGTTCTTTCCAAGATTGTTCATGTTTGTATAGCTCAGTAAGATCTGGTGCTTGATAATGGATCGAATGCAATTCAGAAACAGGAACCTCTACAACTTTTGTAATACCACGTTTGATAATTTCAAAGAAAACTTTACCAGTAGCTAAGACATCAAACGCAGCATTATGCGCTTCTTCAAACTTTTCATTAAATAATTTAGAATATAGCTCAGTTAAAGTGGGCCATTTGAATTTCCCTCCTCTTCCTCCTGGTATCGCACAAAATTCCGTTGTTTGATCGTTCTTGGTATCAATAAAAGGTTTTGCGGCTAATACATTTTCTAATCCGTAACGCAATAACTCAGCGCCTATAATATTATTGTCAAATTCAATGTTATGCCCACATAAATAATGAGACTTCTGAACTACCGCTACAAATTCAGATAAAACAGCTTTTAAGTCCTGACCTTCCTCAATGGCACGTTCGTTTGTAATACCATGAATTTGAACCGCGTTAAAAGGAATGGTATACCCTTCAGGTTTAATAATAATGGAATTACTACTGATTAAATTTCCTTGTATATCATGCAACTGCCAGGCAACCTGCACCATACGAGGCCAGTTGTCGGAATCAGTTAACGGCGCATTATAATTACGGGGTAAGCCTGTTGTTTCGGTATCAAATATTAAGAACATGTTAACTGTTTAAGAGTGTATTTAATTGATCTGAATGAATTGGTGAAAAACTATTTTTGAGGATTTATAAGCAATATATCTTCAATCGCTTTTTCTATCGTATCCACATAAGTAATACGAATTCCATTTAGAATAGTGCTATTATATTTTTTAAAAATTTCATGTTTACCGGCATTCACCGCCTGAACAAACCAATCTAGATCAGGTAATATTTTATAGTGATTAGTTAATCCTTTTTCTTTGATGGTAGGTTTCCAAATAGCGAAATACCACTCCATACTTGGCTGATGAAAGGTTCGTAAATTCCGCTTATCAAATAGAAGATGTTTGAAAGAATGATTTTCTATTAATTCCGAAATTGTCAGGAAAATAGTTTTAAAGTTTTCTATGGGAATATATTCAACATCTGCTATGCATAGCACCATTTCAAGGTTCTCATTATAATACAAAGAGGCAAAATCACATTTATATAGTGAACTAAATTCAATGTTATTGTAAGATATTTTTTCCATAATCAAAATTCTATAAACATAAATGATAAATCATCAGTTTGTTGTCTGCTTTTTTTCCAGCTTTTATGCTCTTTTTCTAAAATCAATTTAAGTTCATCGACAGAAGCATTTATATTTTCTGTTAAAATATTTTTTAATCGAAGACGTGAAAATTTCTTATCCAATTCACCACCGAACTGATCAATTAAACCATCAGAATATAATAGTAATTTATCCCCTTCCTTATAATCTAAATTAAAATCTTCATATTCTGATGTAGGATCTTCACCAATACAATTTTTGGTGTGAGGTAATTCAAACACTTCTCCATGAGTGGGAATAAAAAGCATCTTTCCTTTTGCAGAAGAGTAAGAAAGTGTTTTGGTTTTTGATGAAAAAAAGCACATGGAACCTTCCATGTGAGCTACAGACTGGCTGCCATTAAAAGTATTATTTAATTGAAAATTTAAAAGCTTTATCAAAATTTTAGGGCTATCTATATTAATAGAAGAAGTAAGTTCATTTAACATTAATACTCCGCTAATACTTAGCATTGCTGCGGGAATACCATGCCCTGTACAATCGAACAGTCCAAACAAAACTCCCTGACCTGTATTCTTAATAAAAACAGTATCTCCACCAATTCCGATTTGTTGAATAACTTTATAAGAAGCGTCTTTCAAAAATATTTTCAATACTTCTACTTCAGGTAGCAACGATTTTTGAATGAGTTCAGCGAATTGAATACTTTCGAAAATTCCTTTATTAATCTCTGAAATCTCTTCGTTTTTTTCTTTTAAAGCGTGATGAATTTCCATCAAATACTTACTGGTACTTGATAGCATATCTTCCTTTGCCTGTAATTGTTCTTTGTAAAAAGCCGGTTCCAAAATTCGTTTAATTAAGTGTTTTAAAAATTATTTTTTCAATACGTTTTTTATTTCTATTAATTCGTTTTTTATATCAGTTAAAAGTTGGGTATTATCAATGACAGGGGACTGCTTTTCGCTTATATGTCCATAACCATGTTTTTGGTTAATCACTTTTTCACGTTGAGATAAAATCTCCATTTTAAAACTTTCGGCATCGTTAATGCCTAGCATACTCATCATGCTTTGACTATGAGGGCCGCCACCACCGCCCGCAGTTTCAATTTTTATTAAAGTTAAACCGAAGTACCGGAGTATAGGTCCGCCAACAAAAGATAAATCCTGAATATTTTCTACCGGAATCGTTTTTTCAATATGGAGGATCAATCCTTTTGAAAATTTTAAATTTTTATTGGTGATTTGACAAGATAAGGTCTTAAAATATTTCCCGCTCATCCATTGACCCAAACCAAAAATCCAGAAAGGAATCAGGATCCATCCAATCACTGTTGTAATTAAAAAAAACAGCGTTACAAAAAAGATATAGGTTTTCACTCTCGGGCTAAAAGTTGCCTCTCTTAAAACAATTTCTTCAGTCATAGCTTAAAATTAAAGAATTTTCAGATGAAAAAAATCCATCGTTAATATAAACTCATAAACTATTTTCAAAATTATTAGTTTGATTTCCAGCTATTTGAAATGTAAATGAAGCATAAAAGTCAAATACATCAGATTCTTATGTATCTTTGTCTTATGTAATTAATTATAATACCATGATTTACTCTTCAGAATTAATAAAAGGAACACTTAAGACGATAATTTTAAAATTATTATCCGACAATAAAAAAATGTATGGTTATGAGATCACACAACGTGTCAAAGACCTGACGCTTGATAAAATACAAATTACCGAGGGAGCATTATATCCAACATTGCATGCTTTAGAAAGCGATGGACTAGTTACTACTGAAACTGAATTTATTGGAAAGCGCGTTAGAAAATATTACACATTGAGTCCAACCGGAAAAAACAAAACAAAAGAAAAAGTGAGCGAGTTAGCTGACTTTATGGAAACGATGAAATTTTTGTTAGATATCAAAACAAAAACAGCATAAATGTATTGCCTCAGTGATCAACAAATAGACTATATCCTCAACGACATCAGTGCACGTGGCGTTGAGATGGAAAGCCTGCAGCATAACCTATTAGATCATGTTTGTTGTATCATTGAACAAAATCTCGAAGCAAATGGAGACTTTGAGAGCTTCTATCAAAAAAGCATAAAATCATTTTACAAAGATGAATTATGGGAAATTGAAGAAGAAACCCTCCAATTATTAATCTTTAAAAACTATTACACCATGAAAAAAGTAATGATAATTAGCGGATTATTTTCTGCTGCAGCAATGAGTTTAGGTATCACTTTTAAATTTATGCACTGGCCCGGGGCGTCTTTATTTATACAACTTGGAATAATCGCGTCAAGCTTTATATTCCTTCCTTTATTATTTATTCTTAAATCCAAGGAACAGGAAAACACAAAAGATAAACTAGTTTTAGGACTTGGAATTCTCTCCGGAATTTTGATGAGTTTATCCATACTATTCAGAGTTATGCACTGGCCATATGGATTTAACTTAGCTATTATTTCAATAACAATTTTAGGCTTGGTGTTTTTACCTATTTACTTTTTTAATGGAATAAGAAATCCGGAGAAAAAAATAAACACAATTGTTTTTTCTATTGTAATTATAATGATTTGTGGCTTATGGTTAACCTTAGTTGTATCATCTCAAGGAGTTCGGGAAAACAACGTTAGAAATACAACAAATTTTTTAACCAATGAGCGTATTTTCAATAATGAAAAAAATATATTTGAAAGCATGATAAACAGTGATTCTGTTAAAAGCAACGTTTCGGAAATAAGCCAAAAAATAATTTCCCAATGTGATGAATTAAAATCAATCATTATTGAATTTGAAACCGGAACAAAAACAATTGGTTCCAATTTCGAAGCAAATAATCAATATATTAGATCATCAAGCCTTTCTTCCGAAATATGCCAATTGCATGAAAATAAAATTATGGAGTTAACTGAAAATGTTAAAAACTATAATTCAAAAGTAAAGGATGAGCTATTTAAAATACCGGTGAAAAACAATATTATTGAATATTTTCCAAACCTGGTATATTTCTCTTTTAATACTTTAGAAGTTCTTAATCAGTTAACTCAAATACAACTCATCGTTTTACAAAACGAAAGAGCTTTAATATCTAAAATTTAAGAATAAGATATATTCAAATTAAACAACATGACATACACTTAATCCTGCCGAAATTTTAAACTTCGGTAGGGTTTATTTAAAAACTCGTCCAGGTAGTTAAACCCTGCTGTGTAAATTTAAAAGATTGCACTCTGCCGCCTAATCCTTCAATAGCTCTTGCTACTTTTACTTTAGAAACACCAGGACAATAAAAAAACATGAAGCCTCCTCCACCCGCACCGGAAATTTTTCCGCCAGTAGCACCCGTGGTTATAGCCGTTGTGTATACATGATCAATTAGTTCAT
>JANPOX010000706.1:0-1732 GCA_031428235.1 Bacteroidia bacterium
ATTTTTCTTGACAAATTAGCTATATTTTACTCATTTTATGCTGAAACACATTTGAAAAGAGAAGGTATTCTTATGATATTAAGTATCTCTTGTTCATTTAGATTCTATAAAAGGCGTTTAGATAAGCTCATTTTAAATATATTTTGTGGGATGTATGCTTAAAACGGCTTCCAGCAAAACTGATTATCGCAAGCACCACTAATGCCCAAAAAAGAAACTAAGTAAAGTATTAAACATTCCTCTCCAATTATCATCTTTATGAGTATTTATGTCATAATGCCGCAAAAAATGATGTGCCATAACTGACCAGCAAACTCGTAGCGATAGCTTTATATACAAAATGGATCTTAGGAAATCTTAAGATTTAATTCATAATATCATAAAATAGGTGGTGGGTATTATATGATAATATTTAGTGTATCTTTGAGACAAATAGTGAAAGGAATTCGAATTATGATGAAAATAAAGCCAAAAATACGAAACACAAGGGTAATAAAGCTTAACGAACGTCATAACATCGTTTACATCAGACATTTGGGACAAGAACCTTATAATGAAATAAAATTTGAATGTGGTAAAACGATAATCGTGAGTTATAGTCTTAACTATTGGCACAGTGTTTTTCAAGATTTTCAACGTATCAACAAAGGCGTTTTGATAAATCCTGATAAAATCATTAGTCAAGTTGGCATTCAAGAAGTAGAATTGATGGATAATTCTAAGTTTTTATATTCTCGCAGAAAATTAAAAAATAGTCTTTCGTAAGTAGGTATTTCTAAACAAAATCTACTATTTCTAATAAAATTATTTACGAAATCAATAATTACACAAGCGACCTTTACCGCTTACTAAAAATTCGTTGTTCAATTTAAAATTCTTTTCAAATTGAATGTTTTTAATGCTTAAATAGTATAATATTGCAAATATTTCACCTTATCCGTTTTGATTAAATATGAAAAATACATTTATCTTCTATTTATTTTTAACCGCCATTCCTTTCTTTGCTCTATCTCAAGAAGAAAAAGAAAATCCAGGTGCGAGAGCTGAATTTGAATATCAAATGACTAAAGACCCCAAAACAGGTCTTGTGCCAAGAAATGAACTCGAAAAATCGAGGAGTATTATGACCCAAATGATAAAACTAATGGCACCAATTCCAAATATTGCGTGGACAGAAAGAGGTCCAAACAATATTGGCGGACGAACTCGTGCCATCATGTTTGACCCAAATGATGTCACCAAAAAGAAAGTTTGGGCAGGGGGCGTTGCTGGTGGTTTGTGGTTTAATACCGACATTACAGATGCCAACGTAGCTTGGACAAAAATTGATGACTTTTGGGATAACATTGCCATTGGTGATATTGCTTATGACCCCTCTAATACTCAGATTATGTATGTAGGCACAGGCGAAAGAGGCGGTTCGGGTGCTACAAGCAATACTGGCGGATCGGGCTCAGGTGGAAATGGTATTTGGAAAACTACCAACGGCGGCACAAGTTGGACAAGACTCGCTTCTACAACACCTGATTATGTAACCTTTACTTTAGCATCAGGGTGGAGAGAAGTCTTCAAAATTATTGTAAATGCACAGGGTCATATTTTTGTACTTAATTATATTGGTGTTTTTAGGTCAATTGATGGGGGTACTACTTGGAATGCACTCACAGGAACAAACGCTCCACCCGCCGATGGTGCAAATAAAATTTCAGATATAGAATTGGGTTCCGATGGA
>JANPOX010000707.1:0-4908 GCA_031428235.1 Bacteroidia bacterium
CAAAAAATTAATCTTTGCAGTGCCTGTTTCATATGCCGCTTCCTGGGATTTAATCCATAATAGAAAATTTTTACTCCAATTTGGATTATCAAATTCTTCCGGTATCGTTACTCCACAATACATCAAATAGCTTTTTATCTGAAGCTTAACATGGCGTAAGCCTTCAACCAAATTATTGCGCTCTCTAAACAAACTTCTAAAGCTTTCTCTTTGCTCATCTGGTATTATTATAGAACTAAGTGAATTGCTTTTAAGTTGCTTGCAGATATTTCTACAATCTATTTTATCCGTTTTTACTACATTTTGTTTTTGAGAGCGCGGAATATCCGCCGCATTTACAACTAATACATTCCAATTCTGTTTTTGAAACAGGCGTGCCGCAGAGTAACCACTAAAACCAGCTTCATAAGCACACGTGACTTCATGTGTAGGGTAATGTTTTTGAACCCATGCAACTAATGTAGCTGGGTTAGCAGGTTGAGTAATAGTCTTTCCATCAAACAGATCTGTTTGATAATGATACGTCCAACTATTTTTGTGTACATCGATACCAATATATAACTTTGGTACCAAAGCGGTAGTTTCTGTTTTCATGATATTACATTTTTTTTTGGCAGCCATTTATTTGGACTGCAGTGATGAGTGATACAAAACTACTGCTTTTACATATATGCTAAAAAAAATGCTGGCAGAAGTATAAGTTTTTTGCCTACAAGTTGTCCCTATCGGGAAAGTCATTATATTTATATAGGCAAAAAAGAGTACAGTATTTCGGCAACTAATTAATATTGTGTCGGTAGAAAACATTTCGGTTTCAAAGCCGCACTTCTTTTAGCTCCAAAACGTTACCAGCAATAATTATATATGTCTTGTACTGAAATAGGTTGACAACAAATCAACCAACATGAAGACAGAAACGCTATCCAGAAAATGGAACCCTGCCGAGAAAAAAGAGTTAAATAAACCATCTTTTGCACTCAATAAAAAAGTAATCCAACAAATTATTAATGGACAAATCAGTATCCATGCCGCTGCTATCAAATACGATATAGGAAGGACTACCATTGATTATTGGTTGAAACAATTCACTACTTTTGAAGAAGCTGAAGGTTATATGGAAAAAGATAAAGAATTAAAAAAGCTTCAAAAGCGTATACAAGAGCTGGAATGGGTGAAAGATTTTCAACAAGATTTAATTGCCGAATTCGAATTAACCACTGGTAAATCACTTGCAAAAAAGTACTTGCCCGAACAACTAGCCAAAGAGATAGAAAAGAAAAAGAAGGCCCAGAATAAGTAAGGCTTCTTTATGAGGTGTTCGGGATAAGCCGGCAGGCTTACTATAAGCGCATACATAAAATTTTTGATGAAGAGAATAAACACGCACAGGTGATTAACCTGGCGAAACCTATTAGGCGTGAACAAAGCCGTATTGGCACTTTAAAAGTGTATAAAATGATTAAACCATCATTAGATAAAATGCAGATTAATATTGGCAGAGATCGTTTCTACGATGTTATGCGTGATCATGCCATGCATATTCGCCGTAAGAAAAACTATGTAAAAACAACTAATTCAAATCATCGATTCAGGAAACATCCTAATTTAATTAAAGGCAACGTGTATACAAGGTCAAAAAAGTTATTGCATTCCCTATAACACTTATGGTTTCTGCGCCAGTATTACAACTACGAGTAAACCTAATCCTGCATCTTATCGTAAAATAATTTTTTATTTATAGTATTTTTTTGTATATTCGTCTACATAATTACACAATTCATCGTTAATAATGCTTAATTCTGAATTAGAGTAAAACGTAAAATATTATTCAATTACAATTAAATGTCAAATTAAAAAATCAAACCAATGGATAAAATCCTCAAATACCAGTACATCCCGACAGCTGAATTTTATAGTCAGTTAATTGATAGCTTACAGGATTATTCAATATTTACACTTGATAATGAACTTAATATTAATAGTTGGAGTTCCGGATCTGTAACAATATTTGGATACGAAACTGAAGAAGTAATTGGAAAGCCATTTGATATAATTTTTACTGAGGAGGATTTAAAGAACGGTATTCCTAAAATAGAAATTGCTGAGGCGCTTAAAGATGGAAGATCTGTAGATAACAGGTGGCACTTATGTAAAGACGGGAGTACATTTTATGCTTACGGTTTGGTTTTCCCTTTACTTGGTATAAAAGGGGAACAGTTAGGTTTTGTCAAAATCCTGCGCGACTTAACTGAGAGAAAAAAATCAGAAGAAGCCATTAAAAAATATGTAAATGAACTTGAAGAACTGAACACTCATAAAGAGAACATTCTAGCTATCCTTTCGCATGATTTAAGAAGCCCGTTAGCAGGCATTATTCAAGGATTGGATTACCTGGTAACTGACATTGAGGAAATCACACCAACTGATGCCAAGGAATTACTTATTCAACTTCATAAGTCAGCAAAGGATGAATTAAATATGCTGAATTATCTTGTAGAATGGGCCAGGATTAAATATGCGGCCGATGCCTTTACTCCATCAAAGATCAAACTAACTGATTATGTGAATAAGGTGTTTGAAAGATTAAAGGACACTGCTTCAGCAAATACAATAAACCTCCATCACGAAATTGAAGAAAACACAACCATTTTTGCGGATGGAAAAATGCTTATTTCAATACTTCAAAATATAGTTTCCAATGCAATCAAACATTCAAGTAAAGGAGGAACGATAACTGTGTCAGCGAAAAAAAGCGAAGACAAAATAGTTGTGGAGATCAAGGACACCGGTCATGGTATATCTAAAGAAATAAAGGATAAATTATTTACTCCGCAAGTGAGTTCCCTTGCAACAGCAAGGCAGGAGAACAAAGGAGCGGGTATAGGTTTACTTTTAGTGAAAGGCTTTTTAGAAAAAAACGGTGGCGAAATATGGGTAGAAAGTATTGAAGGTGAGGGATCGTCCTTTTATTTCACACTCCCACTAGAACAAGCGCCTGACAAAATCGTAACCGGAGATAAAATCGATTTTGATAAAAATGCTTAAATGTATTTGTTGATCTTTAATTTAATAGTCAAGGCATGTTGTTTTTTATTTTTCAGATAGTCAGCTTCGGATCTTCTCTTAAGCGGTCTGTTTATCTTACTCCCCACGTGTGATATTACTAAATTAATTTTTCTGTTTCATTCCGTTTTTAAACTTGAATTCAAATGACGTACCTTTTGTATGCTTTATGATTTTTTTAGCATCAATTTGTTCCGCTAATAGTTCAATGAGTTGAAAACCAAAACTGGATTTATTATTTTTAAAAACTGCTTGCTCTATTCCTATTCCGTTATCCGAAAGAATTAATGAATCCTTCTCAATGGCTACAGAAATTTGCCCTGAGTTATTCAGAAAAGCATATTTAAATGAATTAGTAAAAACCTCATTCATGATAAGACCAATTGCAATCATTTTATCGATCTCAAAACAAAAATCTTTTGGGACATTTAATTTTAGTTTAATGTTTTTTTTGTTGTAAGAACTTTGCAGTTTTTCGAATAATGCTTTAGAATAATCCACTAAATTAATTTTACTCAGATCGGAATGTGCGTAAAGCATTTCATGGATCAACGACATTGATAGAATACGATTTTGACTTTCATCCACCAGGGTAGAAAAATTAGAATCATTAGATTTCTCAGCATACAATTTTAATAAACTCGAAATAATTTGTAAGTTATTTTTAACACGGTGGTGTATTTCCCTCAATAAGGTTTCCTTCTCCTTTAATGTCGCGTTAATAAGTTCTTCCGATTTTTTTCTTTCAAAAAATAAAGGGATATCATATTTTTTTGCAGGCTTGTATTTTAATTCTTCCTTGTTTAAATACTCCCCTATTTTATGTGGCGGGGCCATAATAAAGGTACAGTTCTTATCACCTTTGGCTTTACATGTAATTTCAACCGAAGTCAATTCAATTCCAAAACTTTGTTCACACCAACCCGAAGAATACCCGGCATTCATACAGCAAACAGGGAAATCTGCTTTTTCCTTTGACTTGATCCAGGAATCCGCTTCAAAAGAATATGGATGATTGTATTTTAAATAAAAGTTTTCGTCAGGGCTTGGTCTACTTTCCGGAAGTATTTCTACAAAAGCCCAACCTGTATAAGCAAAATGAATTGGACCGGCCGACATTTTTGAAATTGGATCTTTCAGTTTCATTTTAACATGAAAATTTTTCGCATCCTCAATTCCAATTAAATGAGCCAAATCAAATAATAAATTTCGCCCTATCTTTATTGCCTCCTGAGTTGGTCTATCAGAATATAATCGTAAAATATTTTTAAAAAATTCGTTAGCTAAAGATTCAGCTCTCATTAAAACATAACGTTGGCCGTTTACTTCAATTTTAGATAAACTTGGGTTTGCCGAAAATGTTTGGAAATATTCTTTTACAACTTCAGACGCTTTATCGAAAATTGGTTCGATGTCTTTAGGTGTTTTTACCGTTTTACTTTCTGTAAAAAAAACATCTTTCTTTTTCTTAAGAATTTAGTTTTCTTTTTCCAACTCCTTAATGCGCTTTTTTAAAGATTGAATATTTTCCTCTGGCTTCATTTAGTAAAACCAAAGATAATCGCTTATTTACTATTTAATGAAAAAAATGTTGCTAATAAACATGTTGTCCGCCATTGATGCTATAATTAGCTCCAGTGATAAAGCTTGTTTCTTCACTTGCTAAAAATGATACAAGATGCGCTACCTCATGTGTGCCACCTAACCTGCCCATTGGCACTTGTGCAACAATTTGAGTTAATACTTTTTCAGGAACAGCCATTACCATATCAGTACCGATGTATCCCGGAGAAATTGTATTAACAGTTACACCATATTTAGCAACTTCCATTGCTAATGATTTTG
>JANPOX010000708.1:0-3258 GCA_031428235.1 Bacteroidia bacterium
CTTTCTCCTGCGAATATGATAAGCCAATTCCATTATTGACACCAATAAAATAAGTTGAAGGGACTTTATGTTTAGAATTGAATTGATGAAGCGCTTCTATATGTTGCCATTGGTTTTTGAAAACATCTGCATACCGGTTAAATAATTCTGAAACAGAAATTTTTCCAGAAAATAATTCGATATAGCTTCTTATAAAATACTTGGGGACGATCAGATCTTTCAAATAGTGTTCTGAAAGAGTTAAATGGTCTATATCATGGGAAACAATAGCTTTCATTTTCAAATTAAAAATAACCAATAAGTGGTCTTCACCTTTTGTTTTTTATAAATTTAATTAACCGTGGAAGTCTATTAACTCTTAAAAAGCCATATTCCATCTTTTCTCCTCCCAATCCTTTATAGAAATTAGCTAAACCTTCGGAATTGGAGCCTCCTCCAAAGTCAAATATCCTGGCTTTGTCTGCAAAAAATTCAATCGCATGGTTCATGATCAAGTGCATGCTTCCGGAATTATCCCCTTTATCAAAATTAGCTCCTTTCAGGTACAAGGCGTGTTTGCCATTACTGATAAAATGAGCAAGAGCTTTTATGGTTTGATCTTTACCGATGACTTTAAAAGTAAATAATTGTCCGGCTTGCATCGCATTTCTTAACAAATCATCCAAGAAGGCAACGGTTGATTTTGCTAATCCGACTTCGTTTACTAAAAAGGGATTCAGGAACTTTTGGGATAATGGAAGACTATCTTTCTCTTTGACCTGTTCAACAGAAAAAACTTCAGAAGCTTTTACAATATTTCGCTTAGTATTTTGATTGAATTTAAACCCCTTTTCATACTCAATGATAAATGTATTTTTAGTAGTGATAAATTCAGATCTTAACTGATTGGTTGCATTTAATTCGAGGTCGATCAGAGTAAAATGTTCAAGAATGTAATTATAAAATACTTGCTCTATTTCAGAGTTAACCTTTCCATAAGCTCCTAACTGAGAGGTAAAAGGGGGTTGTGGTAAATAACGGTATCCGAATTTTGTTTTAGTGGTAACAGGAAATACACTTTCATAATCTCCAATCACGAGTGCATCCCATTGCGGAGAGGTGGCATTTAAATAAAAAGACTGGGCAAATACAAAAGGAATTTCAGCATTTAAAATAGTTTGATCCCATTTTTTAAGATCAATATCCCTGTGTTTAATGTATCGCAAGCCTGCCATTAAAACAACTCTCTTTTTTTAAATTTCAACAGGATCTCTAAAGGCAAACTTGCTTTGTTGACAGTGAAATATGGAACTAATTCCGGGCCAAAACTGCGGAAGAACTTCTCTACTCCTTTTAGCATAGAACCCTCAAAGTCAAAAGTTTTACAGCCCAGTTCTTTTGCTTTTTCAATACTTCTTTGAACCAATAAATTATTAACGCCCTGCACACCGGATTTTTTGTTGACACCACCTAATAAGTAATAACAGGTGTTTTTATCATACACGCAAAAAACATTTCCTAATAATTCCGTGCCTTTCCTTGCCGTGACACTAAAAGAATTGGTATCGTCAGAGAACTTTGTGAATATGTTCTTTAATTCAGTTTCATAAATGTTGGCATCTGTTGTATTCAACGAGTTCATGAAGAACTCAAATAATTCTTCTTTAGTCAACGAATTTTCAGAAACAACCACTTCCTCTTTAATGGCTTTATTGATAACGTTTCTGTTCTTAGAATCAAAATTGGATTTTATGTCTTCAATTGACTTCTCTAAATTGATGCGGTAAGTATAATTTGGAATGACTTTGTATTTTTCCCATATAAAAGGTTGAAAATCGATAATATTTGAGGGAAAAGCCAAAACTGTTAACGCACTTTTTAGTTTAGTAAAGAAGTTACACACCTCATTCATTACTTCTTTAGAGAAATTATTGATGGATGAATTGTTCTTGCTATCTGATGTAAAAAACAAACCACAATGCGGCGTATATGGTGGCAGTTTTAAGAAAGAACATCCGTATTTTTTTGTTCTTAGAAAATAAAATCCACCTATCAATTGCAGCTCATCTTTATAAATCCCAATTACAGTTAAAGTATCTCCATAAATAGATAACCATTTTTTACTGGCAAAAACGCCAATAGCAGGTTCTGCTTTTTCGCAAAAAATATCTAAATTATCTATTTGTTTTAAGATCATTCTATTCTTTATTTTTTAAGCAATTGATTATAAACGTAAATCATCTGCTTTATATTATCTGTCCAGTTGTATTTTTCAATTACTTTTGCTCTCGCCGCTTTGCCTACTTTTTGTTTCAAAGATTCATCCAGGAAGTACTTCTCGATTTCAGATGCAGTTTGATCAACATTTCCAACTTCTACTAAACTTCCAAAGCTATAATTTTCAACAATTTCTTTTAATCCACCTGTGTTAGTGGCAATTACGGGTTTTTCGCATGCCATCGCTTCAATAACAGAAACGCCAAAACTTTCGTAATCACTTATATTCACTAAAACGTCCAGCATATTAAAATAATTGGCTACTTCTGAAAAATTGATTCTTCCTGTAAATATCACATCATCCCGTAATCCTAATTCAGAGGTCAAATTCTTTAATGGTTCCATTTGAGAACCTTCCCCAATGATTAATAATTTTAATGGTTTATCTGTATGTTTTTTCTTTAAAAGAGCAAATGCTTTGATCAAAACATCTGTATTATATAAGGTCTCCAGATTTTTGACACTTCCAATTATAAAATAGTTTGTATCAAACAAACTATTTACTTCTTTTTTACAAAACTCATTTACATCTACGCCAAAGGGAATGACATGAATTGATTTATCAGTGACTGGTTTTAAATAATCTTTAATGGTATTAGACGTTGCACAAATAGCATCTGCTTTTCTTAAATTATATTTTAAGATGGTTTTATTGATAAAGTTCTTTTGTGGAAACTTCATTACATCCGTTCCCCAAGCAGATATCACATAAGGATGGAATCTACTTAAAGCTCCAATCAATCCATAACTAGTGGCATAATGCGCGTGCACAACATCCGGTTTAAATTGAGCAATGGCTGTTTTTAAAGGAGCTACAAATTTTAAATATGACAGTTTACCGGATGTATCCAGTTTATCCAAAGGTTCAAATAAAAGAGTGATGTTTTTTTTATTTAAATACCACGGATAAGAAGCTTTATTGAAACTAAATAAACCTACTTCTACTCCGGAAGACGCTAAACCCAAAGCCCATTTTTCGGTGTGCTCAGAATAAGTATCGGA
>JANPOX010000709.1:0-10165 GCA_031428235.1 Bacteroidia bacterium
TACTTTTGAGTAACTGTATCCTTATAATAGTATGTAACCCAAAATGTTTTGGTTGAATCGGTTTCAGCCACACCAATATCTCCATCACCATCCGTAAACTTTATTTGAATATCAGCAGAATCGCCTGGAAAAGCAATAAAATTTTTATATTCAATAGTAGGTATCGAGGGATAAGTTGTTTTTCTTACACAGGAAAAAACAGCAATTCCTGTAATTCCAAAAAATAATAAATATTTAAAAAAAGAGTTCTTCATAAATAATTCAGCATAAATTTACGAAAAATAAATTAATCTTTACTTGCACTCTTCAAAAGAAATACAAGAACGTATCTTTACTTTGAATTCCTTTTCCACAGAAGAAGATTTCAATGAAATAGCTATTGATGTTTTTAAATTCCAATTTCAAAATAACAAAGTTTACCGGAATTACATTCAAAATTTAAAAACAAATGTTGATCTTATCAAAAACTACCGTCAAATTCCGTTTTTACCTATTGAGTTTTTTAAAACACAGGAAGTTGTATGTCAAAATATAGCAGCTGAAACTGTATGTTTTTCGAGCAGCGGCACTACAGGGCAATTAACATCAAAGCATTGTGTAAATGACATCCGAATTTATGAAAGATCCTTTTGTTCGGGCTTTGAACAATTTTATGGCAAAGCTTCCGATTATTGTATTCTGGCTTTATTGCCAAATTATTTAGAACGTACGGGCTCCTCGCTTGTGTATATGTTTGATCATTTAATAAGACAATCTGGTTCACCGTATAGCGGTTTTTATCTTAATAATTTAGATGATTTGATTAAAACCATCACTATTTTAAAACAAAACAAACAGAAAACACTGTTATTAGGAGTAACGTATGCTTTACTGGATTTGGCTGATAAAAATATTGAATTGACTGAAAATTTTACTGTGATGGAAACTGGAGGTATGAAGGGAAAACGAAAAGAATTATTAAAGGAAGAACTTCATCACTATTTAAAAATGAAATTTAATGTTTCCTCTATTCACAGCGAATATGGTATGACAGAATTATTATCGCAGGCTTATTCAAAAAGTGATGGCGTGTTTGATTGCCCGCCCTGGATGAGAGTTTTGATCAGAGAGGTTAATGATCCTTTCTTATATGAAAAAACGGGAAAAGGTGGAGGAATCAATGTCATTGACCTCGCAAATATTAATTCATGCTCTTTTATAGAAACAAAAGATTTAGGAAGGTTAAATAAAGATTCTCAATTTGAAATATTAGGGAGGTTTGATAACAGTGATTTAAGAGGTTGTAATTTAATGATAGGCTAATGAAAAATAAGCAATCTGATTTTTTTGAACAGGTTTACCAGGTAGTTAGGCTCATTCCTAAAGGAAGGGTAACCAGTTACGGGGCCATTGCTGCATATTTAGGTACTAAATCTTCATCAAGGGCAGTGGGTTATGCTATGAATGCCGCCCATTTGCAAAAAGAATTTGTTCCTGCGCACCGTGTGCTGAATAGAAATGGCCAGCTAACCGGTAAACATCATTTTAGTACGCCTTTTCTGATGCAGGAATTACTGGAAAAAGAAAAGATCAAAATCGAAAATGATACAGTAGTTAATTATATAAAACATTATTGGGATCCCACAATTGAACTGGCTTTATGATTGGTTTTAATGGCTTTATTGTGAGGCGAAGGGACAAAATATCGAGTTCAGGGTGACGGTAAGTGTTACTTTGAAATGAGTCCAGAAGCTTTCTTATGATAAATAATTGGTCCTTAACATCGCCCGAACCGACAAAACTCATCATTCAATTATTCTGTTCCGCAACTAAAAAATAATATATTTGCCCTTTGCCTTATGCAACAGAAGAAGTTTGTCACAAATATTGCTTTTTTAATTGTTCTTAATTTATTAATTAAGCCATTTTGGCCCTTAGGTATTGAACCGGCGGTTCAAAATGCTGTGGGGAATGCCTCGTATGGTGAATACGCCATTTTATTTAATTTTTCTTTTTTATTAAATATAATCCTTGATTTTGGGGTTACTCAATTCAATAATAAGAACATTGCTCAAAATAATCATTTACTGACCAAGCATTTCAGCAGTTTATTTACTTTAAAACTCATGTTAGGCCTTACTTATTTCATGGTCACTATTTTGTTGGGATTTATAATCGGGTATGATTTCAGATACATGAAATTACTGTCTATACTTGCCATAAACCAATTTTTAATAAGCATGATCCTGTATTTGCGTTCCAGTTTACTTGGACTGCATTTATTTAAAACAGATAGTTTTGTGTCGGTAGCTGATAGGGTGATTATGATTTTTATATGCCTTGGATTATTGTTGCGTTGGTTTGGTATTGAAATAGACATTATGACTTTTGTCTACTCTCAAACTATTGGTTATTTACTTACAGCAATTATTGCATTTATAACCGTTTATTATAAAACCGATCATTTTAAATTAACGTGGAATTGGCCCTTTAGTTTAATGATCCTTAAACAAAGTTTTCCGTTTGCAATACTTGTTCTGTTAATGACATTTTATAACCGACTGGATAGTGTAATGCTGGGGGCGATTTTGCCTGCGGGAGTAGGAGCGGAGCAAGCTGGTATTTATGCCAAAGCATTCAGGTTGCTGGAAGCAGGTAACATGATTGCATACTTGTTTTCTATACAACTGATTCCTGTTTTTAGCAGGATGTTGAAACATAAAGAAAATGTAGAACAGTTAGTTAAGTTATCTTTTATTTTATTAGTGACTCCGGCCTTGGTTGTTTCAGTAGGTTGCTTTTTTTATTCTACTGAAATTTCATCACTCATTAATCATGGGGTAACAGATTCTTCTGTTGAATTCAGTATTTTAATGTTATGTTTTACAGCCGTTTCAACAACCTATATATTTGGCACTTTGTTAACTGCCAATGGTAATTTAAAACAATTAAACACGATGGCTATCATAGGAATATGCATTAACCTCGTATTAAATTTTATATTAATCCCACATTATAAAGCTATGGGAAGCGCTGTTTCCAGTCTTATTACTCAGTTCTTTACAGCTGGCATCCAGATTTATTTTGCTTATAAAATATTTAAATTCAAAATAAATGTCAGGTTAATATTAGCTCTTGCCATATTTGTTTCAGGGATTATTATATTCAATATTTTCTCAAGGTCGATTACTTCAAACTGGATGATCAATTTTACTATTATGTGCGTATTCTGCGGAGGTTGGGCATTTATCTCCGGGCTGTTAAATATTAAATCTATATTCAGATTTATTAAGTACAAATAATAGTCAATTTTCTATTCAGTATGCATCTATTCGTCTAGCTGTAGCTTGGTTATTTTAGGATTTATTCCTATAAAAATTAATGATATTTATACTAAAATAGTATATTTGGCGGATGAACCAATCAGATTTAAATAATGAATCAATTAAGCTTTTAGTCAAAATTTATATTTGGCGAAAAAAATTGATTATTGTCTCTGTAATTGCTGCGATTCTTTCTCTTATTATTTCTTTTATCGTATCTCCACAATATAAGGCAACTGCTATTATTTTTCCATCAAGAACATTTTCTGTTTCAAAATTACTTATTGAACAGAACCAGGGCGCACAGGAAGATTACATGGATCTGGGTGATGAAGATGATGCTGAAAAATTATTACAGATATTAAATTCTTCTGAAATAAGAACACTTGTTGCTGATAAATATGACCTTTGGAAAAACTGGGACATTGAAAAAAACAGTGTTTATTCCCAACATTATTTAAAATTAAAATGGGACGACATGGTTAGCTTTAAACGAACTAATTTTGTTTCGATTAGAGTGGATGTTTATGATTATGTGGCAAACAGGGCGGCTGATATGGCAAATTCTATTATTGCCTATGCTGATTCAGTGAAACATAGAATGACAAAAGAAGTAGCTAAAGAAGCACTTCAGATTACAAAGGAAGAATATGAAAATACGATCCTACGTGTAAATGAACTGGAAGATAGTTTGCAGGTAATTAAAGAATTGGGTGTGTTAGATGCCAAAGAAGAAGTTACGGCATACACAAAAAGTATGGCTAAAGCCATTGAAAAAGGAAATGAATCAGCACAGAAAAAATTACAGGAAAAGCTTGATTTAATTAAAAAGTATGGAACCGCTTATGACGATGTCTATAACAATCTTAAAAAGTACCGTTTAAAATTCCCTTTAATTAAATTTAAATATGATGAAGCTTTAATTAACTACGAAAAAGGTTTGCCATCAAAATTTGTTGTGGATAAAGCTACACCCAATGAGAAAAAAGAAAAACCTGTAAGATGGTTGGTAGTTTTGGTGTCCACTGTTTCAGCGTTTATTTTGTCTTTATTGTATCTTTTATTTACAGAGAGATTTACAGACATTAAAAAAAAAATGAAATTACATTTAAATTCTCAAAACCAGGAATAATGGAAAATTTTAAAACCGTCAATATCCTTGCACTGATAACCCCACATTGGAAAAAATTAGTAATTGTTGCTGTCATATCTGTTATAGCAGGTATATTCTTGTCATCTCCAATGGTCATTAAGCCACTGTATAAATCCTATGCGATTGTTTACCCCGTTAATTTAAGTCCAAGTTCTGAAGAATCTACTACCGAGCAATTATTGCAATGGTTTAATAGTGAAGAAGTCAAAAAAGCTGTGGCCAAACGTTTCAACCTTTTAGAACATTATAATATAGATTCAACTGATTATAGGCATGAAACTTTTTTAAGTTTAAAATATAAAGAGTTAGTAAACATCAATGCCACCTTATATGAGTCCATTGAGATCTCTGTGAAAGATCAATCGCCCCAAATGGCAAAAGAAATAGTAATGGGCATTATTGAGGAAGCAAATAAATTGATTTTATCGGTTAAAAAAGAAAGACTTAGTGAATACATCCTGAATAATGAAACGGAATTAAAGCTCTCTGCCAAAAAAATTGATTCACTAAAATACATGATTAATTCAATCAATAAAGAATTTAATATTTTCGATTTTAAAAGCCAGTCAAAATATCTGTCTAAAGAATTGTCTAGCAAATCAAACATCTCGGATGCAAATAATAAAACAATTGAAGGGTTAAAAAATCAAAGGACTGAATTGGAACGATTATCAGAAGTTATCAAGAGCTACATCATTAGTTATAATGAATTACGTATGAGTATTGATAAATATCATTTAGACTATTCAAACAGTGTGAGCTTTACAAATGTTGTTTCCAAACCTACGTTACCTGATACTAAATGTTATCCTATTCGTTCATTAATGATTGCAATCATAACATTGTCCTCTTTATTGATTGCCTCTATCGTTATTGTGTTTTTAAATATCAAAAAACAAAAGGTTGCTTAAGCTTAAAAATACTTATGTATTTTATTTTGTCATTGTTAGTTATATTCTAATTAATGCCTATGTGCTTTTATTTAAAAGAGATATGTTTTATCTCTTTAATATGGTGCCTTTTTTTATTTTAATTATTTTACTGGCAATTTTTAATATTGAAAAGATCATGTATTTAATGGTTTTTTCTACACCTCTTGCCATTAGTTTAAAAGAGCTGGGATTAACAGAAGGGCTCAATTTAAGTTTACCATCTGAACCGTTGATGATTGGTGTGACCATGATCTATTTTTTAAATGAATTGAGCGGTCAGGTCACAGACAAACGTATTTTAAAACATCCTGTAACAATCATTATTTTTATTCAATTAGGATGGATGCTTTTAACTACTATGACCAGTGAACTTCCTATCATTTCCTTAAAGTTTATACTTTCCAGAATCTGGTTTTTAACTTCCTGCTATTTTATTTGCACTGAATTATTCAAAAAACAAAAAGCCATTTTGTATCATATCTTATTTTATTCAGTTGCATTAGCCATTGTAGCTATAATTACTACCATTAAGCATTCCGCCTATTCGTTTGATGAAAAGATTGCTGATTGGATTGTTTCTCCTTTTTATAATGATCATACGGCTTATGGCGCCGCATTAGCAATGTATATTCCGGTAATGGTTGGCCTTTTATTGATCAAAAATATTTCATTTTATTTGAAAGTACTTTGTTTTATTTTACTCACCATTTTTCTGTCATCCATTATTATTTCATATGCCAGGGCGGGTTGGTTGAGTTTAGCAGTTTCATTAGCGGTATTAGTAACTTTAATTTTTAAAATAAAATTTCGCACCTTATTATTTTCCTTAATTGGCGTTCTTGTCATGTTCTTTTCATTTCAGACAGAAATTTTGATGGTATTAGGAAGAAATAATACGGATTCCGACGGAGATTTTATGGCGAATGTGGAGTCGATGACAAATATTTCAACGGATGTGTCAAATGTAGAACGTTTAAACCGATGGAGTTCTGCCCTTCGAATGTTTGAAGAAAGACCTGTTTTTGGTTATGGACCCGGAACCTACCAGTTCTTATATGCACCTTTTCAAAAAAGCAGCATGAAAACGGTGATCTCTACCAACTTTGGTGATAAAGGAAACGCACATAGCGAATACCTTGGGCCCTTATGTGAACAAGGTTTAGTAGGCGCTTTAATCGTTTTTGCATTGGTGTTATCCGTGATGTTTTTAGGTTATCGGTTGGCATATACTGTAAAGGATAGAACTTTGAAGATCCTATCAATTACGCTGTTAATGGGATTGAGCACTTACTTTGTACATGGTTTTTTAAATAATTTCCTGGATACAGATAAAGCTTCTGTGCCATTCTGGGGATTTTTAGCAATGTTGGTATGCATTGATGTTTATTATAAAAATGAACAACCGGAAGGGGAGAAGTTGATATAACACAGTCTCTTTTCTAAATAAAAAGATTAAAAGAAATAAATAAACGACAAATCATGAAAAAACATTTATTTACAATTGCAATGCTCGCTTTAGGCTTGAGCGTTAATGCGCAAGTGTGTTTTGCCCCATCAGGTACATCACCTTTCACTGTTGGAACCTGGCCTTTTTCTGTAAAAAGTGCCGATTTTAATGCCGATGGTAAAGCCGATTTGGTAGTGGCAAATGCGATCAGCGACAACATATCTGTATTAATGGGCAACGGAGCCGGAGGTTTTGCCAATGCTGTAAACATCTACGTGGGAGATCAGCCTCATTTTGTAATAACTACCGATTTTAATGCCGATGGCAAAATCGATCTGGCAACGGCCAATACAGGCGACAACTCAGTATCTGTATTACTTGGAAATGGAACGGGAAGTTTTGCAAGTGCAGTAAGCTTTCCGGTGGGAACTCAACCTCCGTCCTTAGCGTCTGCTGATTTTAATTTAGATGGAAATGCTGATTTGGCGGTTGCGAGCCCAGGCACCAACCATGTAGCTATAATGCTTGGTACCGGAACCGGTAGTTTTGCTCCCGTAACATACATCAACAATACCGGAACGCAGCCCCATTGCATCATAAGTGCTGATTTTAATGGCGATGGAAGAGCTGATCTGGCGATGACTAATGACTTCAGCAACGATGTTACTATACTTAAAGGCTATGGAAACGGTAGTTTCACCTCTCCGACAAATTATTCGGTAGGAGCCACGCCTTATTCAGTAGTCACCGGCGATTTTAATATCGATGGCAAACTTGATCTGGCAACAGCAAATTATGGCAGTAACACTATATCAATATTACGTGGCAACGGAACCGGAGGTTTTATTACACCTGCCACAAGCTTTTCGGTAGGGGCAAACCCTACTTCGTTAACATGTGCTGATTTTAATGGCGATGGAAAGGATGACTTAGCCGTAACAAATCAAGCTAATAACAATGTATCTGTATTACTTGGTAATGGAATTGGCAGCTTTTCGGCTGCTGTAAATTTTACAGTGGGAAATGGCCCACAAGGAATTACACATGCTGACTTTAATGCTGATGGCAAGCATGATTTGGCTACAGCGAATTTTAATAATACCAACGCATCTGTTTTATTAAATTGTATGATAATGGGTATTGCAACCTTTGTAAATGAACAGAACGTAAGTATTTATCCCAATCCTGCCAGCAATTTTATAACCATTGATTTAAATCAAATTACTGCTTATGATAAAAAAATAGAATTGCTAAATAGCATAGGACAAGTGGTATTAGAAGAAGAAGTGAATGGTAATCTTATGACTGTTAATCTGACTGACCGACCTGCCGGGTTATATGTATTAAAAATATTTGACGGTAAAAGCCTTATTGCGATGAAAAAAGTAATGAAACAATAAACCTTTATTGATTTTCAACTTGCAGGATGAACAGAAGGCAAAAATTGGTTTATTAATTTTAAATGTTTAAAAAATTACCAAAGCTCTAGCAATTTGTTAGGGCTTTTTTTAATTTTTAGGCTCTCGTAATCAAAGCAATTTTTAATTTATATTAATTAGTTCTTAAACATTTGCAGTAAAGTACCTAATTTACTTTTCAATTCAGTTCTTGGGATAATTTTATCTAAAAAACCATGCTCCAATACAAACTCAGCGGTTTGAAATCCTTTCGGCAAATCTTTACCAATAGTTTCTTTTACAACACGTGGTCCGGCAAATCCGATTAACGCTCCTGGTTCAGAAATATTTAAATCTCCTAACATGGCATAACTTGCTGTAACACCACCTGTCGTTGGGTCAGTACATAAAGAGATATAAGGAATGCCTGCTTTATCCATTAAGGATAGTTTTGCCGCTGTTTTAGCCATCTGCATTAAAGAGAATGCCGCTTCCATCATACGTGCGCCACCTGACTTGGAAATGATTAATAAAGGGGTTTTTGTTTTAAGGCAAAAATCAATTGAACGTGAAATTTTTTCTCCAACCACACTTCCCATCGATCCCCCTATGAAACCGAAGTCCATACAGCAAACTACTAAATCGTGGCCGTTTACTGTTCCGTATCCGCTTCTGAGTGCATCGTTGAGTCCCGTTTTTCTGATAGTATCCACCAAACGATCAGCATATTTTTTAGTGTCTTCAAATTCTAAAGGATCACCGCTCACTAAATTTCCATGAAGCTCCGTGAATTGGTTTTCATCAAATATGATCTCAAAATATTCAGCACTGTTGATTCTTTCGTGGTAACCGCAGTCAATACAAACATGCTGGTTAGCTTTATGTTCCTGTGCGGTATGTATTTTTTTACAGGAAGGGCATTTGTACCAAAGGCCTTCAGGAGTTTCTCTTTTTTCGACGGTAGTAGTAGTAATACCTTCTTTTAATCTTTTAAACCAACCCATTTCTTGAATATTTTAAATTATAAATTATAAATTTTAAATGAAGAAATCCAACATTTAAAATTTAGCATTCAACATTTCCTAAGCTACTGTAATTGTTTTGTCTAAATAAACGTCTTGAACCAAGTTTAATAATTCTATTCCTTCTTTCAATGGTTTTTGAAATGCTTTACGGCCTGAAATTAAGCCCTGGCCACCTCCACGTTTATTGATTACTGCTGTTGTAACTGCTTCCGCTAAATCGGAAGCTCCTTTGCTTTCTCCACCGCTATTAATCAAACCTATTTTACCCATGTAACAATTTGCTACCTGGTAACGGCAAAGATCGATTGGATGATCTGTTGTTAATTCTGAATATACTTTAGGATGTGTTTTTCCGTAGTTCAATGCAGTGTATCCACCGTTCTTATCAGACATTTTTTGTTTGATTATATCAGCCTGAATTGTTACTCCTAAATGATTTGCCTGTGATGATAAATCAGCAGCAGTATGATAATCAACACCCTCTTTTTTAAAGGCATTGTTTCGGGTGTAGCACCATAAAATAGTTGCCATACCTAACTGGTGAGCGCGTTCAAAAGCCTGCGCTACCTCTACAATCTGGCGGCCGGATTCTGGCGAACCAAAGTAAATAGTAGCACCAACGGCAACTGCACCCATATTATAAGCATCTTCAATCGTTCCAAACATGATCTGATCAAATTTGTTTGGGTAGGAGATGAATTCATTATGATTGATTTTAACAATGAAAGGAATTTTGTGTGCGTATTTGCGTGCAACTGATCCTAATACACCAAACGTAGACGCAACAGCGTTACAACCACCTTCAATAGCCAGTTTCACAATATTTTCACTGTCAAAATAAATTGGGTTAGGGGCAAAGGATGCACCTGCACTATGTTCAATTCCCTGATCTACCGGTAAAATACTCAT
>JANPOX010000710.1:0-9270 GCA_031428235.1 Bacteroidia bacterium
ATCTCTGCGGCATCGTTCCAGGAAACAACCAAAGTATTGAACGAAGCAGCGGTACACGGAAAAGTAGATACATTACAAGGCTTAAAAGAAAACGTTATTGTTGGACATTTAATTCCGGCTGGTACAGGTTTACGTCAATACGAGAAAATCGTTGTTGGTAGTAAAGAAGAGTACGAGCGTTTAATGGCAAGTAAAGAAGAGATCGAAGAAGAAGCATAATAGTTTCAAATGCGAGCTGTCACTGCGAGCGCAGTCGAGAAGCGAAGTGTAGACAATAATCTCAAAATATAAATTAAAAACCCCGATAGAAATACCGGGGTTTTTTGTTTTCAGGCAAACCAAAATGTAACAATCATTAGCAACTTGTCAAATTTTGTTATTTGAAATCCCCAATGAACGGCTCTCATACATTGCATTTAGAAAATTTCTCAAACGGAATCTATTTTGAGAATGTGTATCAGAAGGATAGAATTATGAAGAGAGAAAAAACTGTTTTGAATAAATAAAGGCTTGATGTAAGCCATTTGCTTCTTGCAGTCTCTTGATGATTTGTTGGGAAATGGTTAAATTTACTTCCGAAACAAGCTAAATAATTTATCCCAAGTGATTGGCGGGAGTTCGAGCTAAGTCGTTACCCATTCGCTTTTGTCTTCCAAAGAAATTTTCTATGAAACAAATTATTTTTATTTTATTTTCCATTAGTAGTCTATCGGCTTTTTGCCAGGATACAACCTATGCACGTCAGATCATCAAAAAACTCTGTTCCAAAGAATTTGCAGGAAGGGGTTATGTAAATGATGGCGTAAACAAGGCGGCTTCTTATCTTTCAAAAGAGATGAAGAACATTGGACTTACTAAGTTTGGAAAATCGTATTCGCAGTATTATAATTTTCGTGTCAATACATTTCCCGGTAAAATGTCGGTTGTATTGAATGGCAGAACATTAACACCCGGAATGCACTATTTGGTCTATCCCACAGCGAAAACAACTAAGGAAGGGTTTCAATTATTTAAAACAGATAGTGTTACTTATAAAGCAACTGATGGAAGAAAAGAAGTGCCCTTGCAAGTGAAGTTGAAAAAAAAATTAACCTATACAGTTGAGTCAGATGCTGAGGACAAGACCATTATTGAATTATTGAAAGATTCTTTTCCTAATGAATTAAAAACGATTGATATTATTTTTGAAAATAAATTAATTCGTGATTTTAAATGTCAAAACCTTTTCGGTTATATTAAAGGTACACAGCATCCGGACAGTTTTGTCTTATTTACAGCACACTATGATCACCTCGGCATGATGGGAAAGGAAACTTATTTTCCGGGTGCTAATGATAATGCCAGCGGTGTGAGTGTGTTATTGAACCTGGCAAAGTATTACAAAAAACATCCTTCAAAATATTCTATAGCTTTTATTTTCTTTAGCGGAGAAGAGGCCGGTTTGTTAGGTTCAAAATATTTTGCGAATAATCCTTTATTCCCTTTAGCAAAAATTAAATTCCTAACCAATCTTGATTTATTAGGAACTGGTGATGATGGCATTATGGTGGTGAATGCAACTGTCTTTAAAGAACAATTCGAAAAATTAAATAGCATCAATACTGAAAAAAATTACCTGAAGCAAATTAAGCAAAGAGGTAAAGCAGCTAATAGCGATCATTATTGGTTTACAGAGTTGGGAGTGCCAAGTTTCTTTATTTATACCATGGGTGGTATACAAGCTTACCATGATATTTATGATATAGAAAAAACACTGCCGCTCACAAAATACCTTGAAGTGTGCCAGCTTTTGATTGAGTTTACGGAGAAGTTGTAAGTTGTTTCATGTCTGTTTACTCTATCACCCTGAGTGCTGAAAGTCGAAAACAAATAATGTTTAAAACAACTGATGATATTGTTCCAAAGTCATTAATGAATCCGGGCCTGTATATCCCTTTTCCTTTGCTAATTGTAGGAGCTTTGACAAAGAAGTCGCTTCTTCTTTTTTCTCTGTTTCAAAATTAAAAAGGAAATAATGATTGATTGTTTTATCTGTTCGGGTGGAGCTAACTAACTCTTCAATCAGCAAATAGTTTTTATCGAAAGCAATTTTAGAAATATTACTGATACCTGTAAATACCTCTCCGTTATCATTTTCATCAAAACGGTTAACATTTACTTCATTATATAATTCACCACTGTCTTTTGTTTCCATGCAGTGTATAGAGAATGGATAACGCAACGGATAACGGTAATAATCTTTAAAGCCGGAGTAGGTGTAAAATTCTTCAGGTTCGTTATTTAATATGTTAGCAGATAGATAGCTTTTTAATACTTTTACTTGAGTGCTGGTAGGACTGATCTCATGCTTGTCATTTGCATTGACTTCTATATGTCCGGATAAACTGTCCGTGTAATTGTCAAATTGCCCTATGCTATTTTTCGTAAAATCTTCTACGGCATGCACCGCTTTTCTCACCACCATAAAAATACAAATGATCAGGCCGACTAAAGAACACAGAAAAACAGTCAACCATAGAAATTTAGCGGGCTTGTTGTTTGCTAAAGCGATAACTCCAAAAATAAGCGCCAGCACTGTGCCGATTAAACAAATGACGCCAAGTCCTATTAATAGAGCAATATTAAAAAACATAATTATAATGGAATGTTACCGTGTTTCTTTTTAGGTAATTTATCAACTTTGTTTTCCAGCATTTTAAACGCACGAATTAATTTTTCACGAGTTTGCTCTGGCTTAATAACTTCATCAATAAATCCTCTTTCAGCAGCACGGTAAGGGTTTGCAAACATTGTTTGATACTCTGTTTCTTTTTCTTTCCATTTTTCATCTTTATTGGCAGCAGCCGAAATTTCGCCTTTGAAAATAATTTCAGCAGCACCTTTAGCTCCCATCACCGCCACTTCTGCACTAGGCCAGGCATAATTCATATCAGCACCAATATGTTTACTGTTCATTACATCATAGGCACCGCCGTAAGCCTTACGTGTAATCACTGTAATTCTTGGTACGGTTGCTTCACTGAAAGCGTATAATAATTTAGCGCCATTAGTGATGATGGCATTCCATTCCTGATCCGTTCCAGGTAAGAAACCCGGCACATCTTCAAATACCAATAAAGGAATATTAAATCAATCGCAGAATCTTACAAAACGAGCGGCTTTAGTTGATGAATGAATATCCAAAACGCCAGCCAATACAGCTGGTTGGTTAGCCACAATACCTATGGAACGTCCCGCTAAACGGGCAAAACCAACAACAATATTTTCCGCAAAATGTTTATGGATTTCTAAAAATGAATTATCATCAATTACCTTTTCAATCACCTCATGGATGTCATAAGGCTGGTTCGCATTCTCAGGAATAATGGTATTTAATTCAGGCCTTGATTCTGAACCTGTGTTTTCATAAGGAACACTCGGCGCATCTTCTTCACAGTTCTGAGGAACGTAACTTAAAATTTGTTTGATGTTGGTGATGGCTTCAATTTCGTTAGCGCAGGCAAAATGTGTGACTCCGCTCTTCGTAGCATGAGTCATTGCACCGCCTAGTTCTTCTGATGTTACCTCTTCATGAGTTACAGTCTTCACTACGTTAGGCCCTGTTACAAACATATAACTGGTATTTTCAACCATTAAAATAAAATCTGTCATGGCCGGACTATAAACCGCACCACCGGCACATGGCCCCATAATGCCGGATAATTGTGGTATAACGCCACTCGCCCTTACGTTACGGTAAAAAATATCCGCATAACCTCCTAATGAAACAACGCCTTCCTGGATTCGGGCACCGCCACTATCATTCAGGCCGATGAATGGAGCTCCATTTTTCATGGCAAGATCCATTACCTTACATATTTTTTCTGCATGTGTTTCAGATAAGGATCCACCAAATACGGTAAAGTCTTGTGAAAACACATATACTAATCTTCCATGAATAGTGCCATAACCCGTTACCACACCATCTCCTAAATACTGTTCGTTCTCCAGGCCAAAATCCTTACTACGATGCGTTACCAACATACCAATCTCTTCAAAGCTTCCTTCATCCAATAAAAAATGAAGACGCTCTCTTGCAGTAAGCTTTCCTTTTTTATGTTGGGCATCAATACGTTTTTGTCCGCCACCTAATAAGGCTTCTGCTTGTTTTTGTTCCAGTAAGGTTATTTTTGAGTTCATAGTAGTATCTATTGGTTTAATCTCTAAGACTGTTGAAGAATTATTCATTTTTTAATGTTTATATAAACAGTTTGCTTAAATATTATGCTTTTTTAGGTTTATGAAAAGGTTTTTTATTTCCTGACTTTGCCCCACCGCCACTTTTAGTATTAAATGATCTGGGCCCGTCAAATTTTTTCTTAGCCGCATCCGGATTATATTCCGGCCCTTTGCCATACTCTTCTGGAATTGGCATTTTAACAACATCAATTCCCATCAAGGCTTCAATTTGGGCAAAACGAGGCTGATCTTTTTCATTGATAAAAGTGATGGCTACACCTGCCTTCTCAGCACGGGCTGTTCTTCCTATTCGGTGAATATAATCTTCCGGATCAGGTGGTGCATCATAATTTACAACTAGGCTGATTCCATCCACATCAATACCACGCGATAAAATATCAGTACCAATTAAAATACGCAATTTACGTGCTTTAAAATTTCTCATAATTTCTTCACGTTCAGTTTGCTCGAGATCAGAAGAAAATCCTTGAACGGAGTATTTTAATGCTTTGAAAGTTTGTGCTAAATCTTTTACTTTTTCTTTAGTTGATGAGAAAACAATGATAGAAGTAAAGTCTTCGTTTTTTAAAATCTCTTTCAGTAATTTTTCTTTCTGATTTTCGAAAACCACGTAAGCTTGCTGTACAATGCCCGCAGCCGGTTTGGAAATCGCAATATTAATAGATTCAGGATTTTTTAATAAGTGTCCTGCCAATACCCTGATTTTTGGAGCCATAGTCGCAGAAAACATCACTGTTTGTCTTTGCTCAGGAACGTATTTTAATATGGTTTTAATATCATCAGCAAAACCCATGTCCAGCATACGATCCGCTTCATCTGAAATTAAATGTTCAATTGTATCAAATTTTACATCGCCCGATTGTAAGAGAGCAATTAATCTTCCTGGAGTAGCGATGACAATATCCACACCTTCTTTTAAAGCACTGGCCTGTCGTCCCCAAGCTATGCCATCATTGCCCCCATAAATACCAATAGAACTTACGCCGCAAAAATAAGCCATGCCTTCAATTTGCTGATCTATTTGAAGTACAAGCTCACGGGTTGGTGCAATAATTAAGGTATTTATGCCTCCTTTTTTTGTTTTAAGAATTTTATCCAGAATGGGTAATACAAAAGCTGCTGTTTTTCCTGTACCGGTTTGTGCGCAGGCAATAAGATCTTTGCCCGCCTGAATCACAGGAATAGCTTGTTGTTGAATAGGAGTAGGTAATTTGTAGCCCATAGACTGCAAACCATCTATTATTGATTGATCGAAATTAAAATCGTTGAAAGTCAAAAGTATATGTGTTAAATAAGTTATTTTTTAAAGAGCTAATTTACTATTTTTATACTAAAATGTCACAAAAATGTATTGGCTAAATAGTCCAAATATTAACACGATTCATGGTTTTTCAACCCGTTACGGAGGCATTTCTCCGCAGCCTTTTATGAGTTTGAACCTGGGTGGCGTAGATGATTTGCCTGAGAATATTGAAGAGAATAGAAGGAGAGCGTTGACGGATCTTGGAATTGAAATGAAACAAGTATCTTATTTAAATCAAATTCATAGTAGTAATGTTTGCAAGGCATTTCACGGAAAGCAAGTAGGTGATGCATTAGTGACTAATCAACCCCGGCTTGCTATTGCCGTTGGAGCAGCAGATTGTTATCCGATATTATTTTATGATGATAAAAATAAAGTGATTGGAGCAGCACATTGTGGATGGAAAGGAACCTTGGGAAGAATTGTTAAAAATACCATTGAAGAGATGGTGAACCTAGGCGCAGAAAAACAAAACATTAAAATGGCAATCGGACAAGGAATATCTGCGAAAAATTATGAAGTGAGTGAGGAAGTGATTCAACACTTTAAAAATGCAGGTTTTCCTGATAACTGCTGGAATCAGCGTCAACTGGATCTTTTGGAAGCTAATAAATTTGTTGCAGAAGAAAGCGGCATTTTAATAGAAAACATTTGGAGCATGAACCGGTGCACCACAGAACCGGATTTCTTTTCTTATAGAAGGGATAATGGAAAAACGGGTAGAATGTGGGCGGTAATTATGTTGAAATAATTTGTAAATTTGTCCCGCTGATCACGCAAATTTTCGTAGATTTTTTCTGCGGTACTCTGCGAAATCTGCGGGAAATAAAACAAGTGAAAAAATCCACCTTCATATTCGCCATTATACTCTTATTAATTCTGTTGCCGGAAATTTCAGAAGCGCAATGTGCCATGTGCAAGGCCTCAGTTGAAAGCAGTCAGGGACAAAAAAATTCTGTTGCAGGAGGATTAAATCACGGCATTTTATATTTAATGGCAGTGCCTTATGTATTACTGGCATTTATTTTCCGTAAACAATTAATTACTCTTTGGAGAGTGATTCGGAAAAAACCGGTAGCCGAAGAGGATCTTTAATTATTTTCTGTTAAAAGAGTGTATTTAAATTTTTCCAAATCGTAAGTCAAATTTGAGATCAAATCAGTAATAAATTCTTTGCCGTATTTCGAATAATACATGCTAAAATTATCGTATCGTTCCTGAGGAATATTTTTGGGAAATAATTTTTCTTTAATGGCCCAAATTTGGTTAATGTCTGTTTCAGATTTCTGTTTCAGCGCTCTATTTATTTTTTGTTCGATTGCTGCAATTCCGTTAATGGCTTTTTGTTTTTCGGCTTCTGCAGTGCCTATCAGAGTTTTATCAATTCCAGATACTGTTTCCAAAATTGTGTTATACAATGAAGTGAGTTTGGTTTTAACTTCTTCCAGGTGAATATCGTTGTGTTGAGTTTTGATCAATTCTTTTACTAGTGTCTCACCTTCTCGAAATGCATCTTTTATCTTGATATTCAGTTTTTGAAGTTTTTGTTGGGTTGCTTTATCAAACAGCATCACAAAATTACGCGGCATTAAAATGGGAAAAGGAATTTTAAAAGATTCAAATAGTGTTTTGTATTCCAGCCAGTAAGCTAATTCTCCAGGACCCCCAACGTATGCGATGTTTGGTAATATTTTTTGCTGGTACAATGGTCTTAGTACAACATTTGGACTTAATTTTTCAGGTGAATTCTGAATAAGGTTCTCCATTTCGGTTTTAGAAAAACGGATTTCCGTATTTAATACTTTAAAACTTTCACCATCTTTTTCAATGCGTTCGCGAATCCCTTTTTCTTTATAAAATACATTGATTTCGCGAGGGTTTACTTGTGCGGAATAATTTTTAGTCAACTCACCGATTGTTTTATTAACCAAATCAAAAGGCGTGTTTTCAAAAATATCTTTTTTAAATTCTTCTTTAAATAATTGTTTTAATTCCTCATCGTTTCCATCCAAAACAACTATTCCATATTCACCAAATAGCTCATTCACCAGGAAGCGCGTAGCATCTGCTAAATTTGTGTGGCTGAGATATGCATTTTCAAATAGCTGAATGAGCTCGTTTGCTTTTTCATTGTCGCCAAGGATAGTTTTTAATTCTTCAATTACCTCTTTAAGTCCTTCAGTACTGAATTCACCAACGCTTCCTTTTTGTTCGCTGTTCCAGGTAATTTTTTTTCCGAAAACATTCACATGATTGATTTCTTCAAAATCATGATCTTCACTTGCCATCCAGTAAACAGGAACAAAATCTTTATCCGGAAAATTTTCCTTCAGCGTTTTACATAAATTAATGGCGCTGATGATCTTATAAATAAAATACAGCGGACCCGTAAACAAGCACAGCTGGTGTCCTGTGGTTACTGTATAAGTGGTGGTGTTAGACAATAATCTAATATTCGTTGAACTAGCACTAAAAGTGTTTTTAACTAATTCCGATTGTTTTTGTAATGCTTGAACTAATCGTGCTCTGTCAACCGTATTAAAAGAATTTGTTTCTAAATAAGCCTTGAAATCTTTTTTGTGAATATGCTCAGCATAAAACGGTTTTACTTTTTCCGATTGAGAGAGATAATCTTCAAATAAGGACGAAAAAAGTCCGGTTAGATTTAAAGGAATATTTTGTTTAGAAAATAGCATAGGCAAATGTATTGTTTTTTTAGCTAGAATAAATTCCGTTATCAACGTCTAATTAACACTAAAAAAGCTATTTATCAAGCACTTACAATTGCAAGATGTCTAGTTTCGTTAATTACCCTGATTTTTGTTAATAACCCAAATTCATTGGGCTATAAAGCCTTCGTATTTTTAGGTGTTAAACAAGCGCTAATTAATGAGTTTACAGGTTAATGTAAAAGATTTACTATCAAATCTATATCACAATCGTGGTATAGTGGAATTATTATTCGGGCAACGTGACCATATTACCGTTAATGAATTATTGGGCCGGGATGATATATCGGAAGAGCAATATCGCAAATTGGTTGCGCTTGATATTTTGTATGAATACGAAAATGTAGTGAGTCTGAATGACGCGGTAGTAGCTATGTTCGAAGACTTTATGGAGATCGGCGAAGTAACACCAGGATTCATTAACGATTACATCAACGAATTAAAGCGCCATATTAAATTCTACCAGGAAGCTCGTGAAATGAGATTCCTACGTAGTATTAAAAAATATCTGAAACGAATTAATTCTACATTAACACGTGAAATCATCAAGCTTCAAAAAAATGTAGATGATACTTACAAGAACGAAAGTAACTATCGCATCAAATTGCAGAAGTTGGAAGATTACCGTGAGAAGCGTGATACAATCATTGATTTCATTAAGCAAACCAATTCGATTGTAGATGAAACACGGGTATTGTTTAACATCACCAACGATACGGAGTTATTCGGGATTGTATCCTCTCTGAAAATAAGTTTAATTGAAAACCTCGATTTCTTAATTGAGATTCAGACAGACATTACGGATTTCATTAACAAGATTCAGTATCAGTTAGACGTTTACAAAAAAGCCCAGCGCTTAAAAGAAGTAAAAGATCACGGCACACTACATTTCAAAACAAACTTTCGTGAGATTGTTTCAGGAATCAATACCTTAAAACATAACGGACACAAAACTCCTAAAACAAAAATACCTATCGACTTTTTATACAGCGATGATGG
>JANPOX010000711.1:0-9663 GCA_031428235.1 Bacteroidia bacterium
GCGGGATACCCTTAAAGCAAGCTAATAAATCGTTGTAGGTTCGTCATCCAAATCACACAGACGTTCAGTTTTTTCAGGCTCAAAAAGTCAGTCGCATTGACACTTGTGAAGTGAGCATCGCGATAAGTCATTGAGTTAAAAGGCAAAATTAATTTGACTGTAAAACGTTTGGTTGTAAATTTTTGCATCTGGTCTTCTACAAATGCTCCAACAGGAAATTTATCACCTTTTATTTGCTTCAGTTCACCATGAGAAACAATATAAATTGGGTTATTAGCCCCGGCAAACAATACTTCGTTCGAGTGTTTATGAATGGCTATCAACGCTACATCCATGCCATCTCTAACAGCACTTTCTCCAATAGTTTGGTGTAAACTTTCAGTTAGTAATATATTAACCGTATCTAATATTTCTGAAGGAGTGACTAATTTTTTTTCTAAGACTGCTTTGTTTAATAAATTAAAATTCACAATAGAAATCAAGGCTCCGGGTACACCATGCCCTGTACAATCGGCAGCGGCAACATAAATGTAATCTTCCGTTTCTTCAATCCAATAAAAATCGCCACTCAAAATATCCTTAGGCATATATAACACAAAGGAGCTTGGCAAAATCTTTTCCCACATATTTTTTGGCGGCAAAATAGCACCTTGTATACGTTGTGCGTATTTTATACTGTCAGTAATATCCTGGTGCTGTTCTTCAACCAGATGTTTTTGATGATTTATAATTTCATTTTTTTCTTCCAATAAATGGTTGGCTTTTTGTTTAATGCGGTAACCTCGATAAATGAAAAATACCAAACCAAATAATAATAAACAGCCTCCTAAAGCAAAATAAATGATTTGACTTTTATTTTTATTTTCAAGTGTTAATACTAAGTTTTCTTTTTCTTTTTTATCAGATTCATATTTGATAGACATTTCATGGATTGTGTTTTTAGTATCCTCATTAAAAACTGAGTCTTTTAATAAAACATACTTTCTATAAAATTCATTTGAATTTTCATATTCTTTCATCTTGGCACAAGTATTTGCCAGATTAAAATAAGTCGTACTTAAATTGACTTTATCATTTAATCTTTGAAATAGGTCTCTTGCTTTTAATCCATATTCTTTTGCATGCAGATAGTCACCCAGATTGCCGTAAGTTTCACCAATGTTTTGCAAAGAAATGGCAATAGTTGATTTATCATCAGGCGTTAATTTTTGAGTTAAATCTAAAGAAATCAAAAAGTACTTCATTGCCTTTTTATAGTCTTTCAAATCATGCATGCATGCGCCGATGCTGTTGTATACATAAGTAAGGTAAAAGGAATCTTCTAGTTGAATAAATCCTTTCTCTGCTATATAAAATTGATTCAAAGCGTCTTCATAGTTTTTCATAGCTAAAAAAACATTCCCAAGATTGTATTCTCCAATTATTGCTGACTCTTTTATTTTTAAGATATTGTAAAGTTCAATCGATTTTTTAGAAGAATTAATGGATGATTGGAAATTTTGCAATTGTAGATAGACTGATGCCATCTCGCTGTATATGTCAGCTAGCTGTTTGTCTTTTAATTTCTGAGAGGTTATTTTTATGGCTTCCGCTTCGCTTAATTGATAATTAAGTAAGCTGTTTTTAAAGTCAGAGTTAGAGAAATAGGCGTTAGCTAATTTTTGATAACTCTTTGCTACTTTAAATTTTGCTTTTTTACTAATGCCAAGATTCTTACGTGCAACATTAATTGCTTTCTTTGCATCAATAGAGGTTATGTCGAAAATTAAATTAATATATTGATTAATTTTTTCAGTATCCTCTTTAATTTTGGATATATGAATTAATAAAGAGTCTGTTTTTGATTGACTGAAATCAAAAAGTGGTATCAGTAAAAAAAATAGAATTATACATTTGTTCATATCAAAAAAAATATTATTCTTGTATATTATAAACTTTAAAAATACAATATTATGTCAGCTACACAAGTTTCACAAGAAGAAAAAACAGGAGTTATAGAGTTATTTTATGACGGAGACACCGGCTCTATTAAAGAGGACGGAGCAGGAACACCAAGAGATTTCTATCACCCAGGTGCTCAAGTTCAATTCAAAGTTGGAGATGCGGTAACCTACCTTGTTATTAATTTGCCTAATGGTAGAGTAATAGTGAAAAATATAACTCATCGCTAAAAATTATGTTTATGTTCTTTTAAGTAAAATAATTAAGAAGAATACAGACAAATGAATAAAGACCGATTTCGGGCTTTTTTTATATCCTGTAAATTACGTTAATATTACCTCAGAATTCCTTTAAAATTCCCTATCTTTGCCGCCTTAAATTAAATTATTGCAATGGTTTCTATTAATGGCGTTACGGTTTCGTTTGGTGGGTATAATTTATTCGACAATGTCTCTTTTTTAATCAATCCTAAAGACCGTATTGGTTTGGCGGGAAAAAATGGTGCAGGAAAAAGTACCATGCTTAAAATTTTGGCTGGTTATCAATCGCCGACCAAAGGTGAAGTTTCGCGCCCCAAAGATTGCAAGATCGGTTATTTACCACAGGATATGACTCACCAGCACGGACGCACCGTGTATGAAGAAACTGAATCTGCCTTTGAAGAAATTAAGCAATTACAGGCAAAGTTAGAACTCATTAATCATCAACTTGAAATTCGTACTGATTATGAATCGGATGAATACATGAATTTAATTCATGATCTAACGGATATCAATGAGCGTTTAAATATGATCGGTGTTGATAATACCGAAGAAGAAATTGAAAAAGTATTAATTGGTTTAGGATTTCAACGCAAACAATTTCATATGCAGACTTCCGAATTTAGTGGAGGATGGCGCATGCGTATTGAACTTGCCAAATTATTATTGCAAAAGCCGGATGTATTGATGCTTGATGAGCCTACCAATCACCTGGATATTGAAGCGATCCAATGGTTAGAAGATTTCATGGAAATATTTTCAGGAGCAGTTATTTTAATTAGTCACGATAAAACATTTTTAGATACTGTCACAAAACGTACCATTGAAATTGTCAATCAAAAAATTTATGATTATAAAACAAACTACTCTCATTATTTAGTTTTACGTCAGGAGCGTAAACAGCAGCAGGAAAATGCTGCTAAAAACCAGCAAAAAATGATCGATCAAACAGAAGTGTTGATTGATAAATTCAGAGCTAAAGCCAGTAAATCGGCCATGGCGCAATCATTAATTAAAAAATTGGATAGGTTAGATAGAGTAGAAGTAGACGATATGGATACGGCGTCCGTTCGCTTTCGTTTTCCACCTCCGGCACATAGTGGTAAAATTGTGATTACGGCAGAACATGCAGGAAAATCATATGGCGATAAACTGATTTTTCAGGAAGCAAATTTCATCATTACAAAAGGAGAAAAAATTGGTTTGGTTGGCCGTAATGGAGAAGGTAAATCGACTATGATGAAAATGATCGCCGATAAGATCAAATACGATGGAACTATTCAGTTAGGCCATAATATTTTAATGGGTTATTTTGAACAGGACCAGGAAGAAAAAGTGGACCTTGATAAAACAGTATTTGAAACGATTGATGAATTAGCCGTTGGAGATGTTCGTCGCCAGGTTCGAAGTTTATTAGGATCTTTCTTGTTTCAGGGAGATGATATTGATAAAAAAGTAAAGGTATTAAGTGGAGGAGAGCGTGGACGTTTAGCTTTATGTAAATTATTATTGGAACCTTACAATTTATTGTTATTGGATGAGCCCACCAATCACCTGGATATTAAATCAAAAGAAGTATTGAAGCAATCCCTGATTGATTATGAAGGAACTTTAGTGATGGTAAGTCATGACAGGGATTTTATGACGGGAATGTGCGATCGCTTATTTGAATTCAGAGATGGACACGTGAAAGAATACCTATGTGACATTAAAGAATTTATGGAAATTCGCAAGGTTCAACGATTAAATGAATTGGACCTTGATAAATCAGGAGTGAAAGCTGTTCCGGTAGTTGAGAAAAAAGTAGCGGTTGCTTCTGATTTTGAAGCACAGGAAAAGAAAAAGCAGCAAGCCCAGATTCAGTTGCAAATAAAAAAAGCGGAAGAACAAATTGAACTTTTAGAATCTGAAATAAAGGAGCTTGATAAGAAACTGGCGGTACCTGCCTCTTATGAAGAGTTGACAAAGAACCCTAACTTTTTTAATGCCTATAATAAATTAAAAAAAGATCTTGAAGTGGAAATGCAAAAGTGGGAAGATTTGAATTCGCGATTGGTTTAATTACCTGTCAAGTTTGATGTCAGTTCGAGCTGGTTACTAAGCTTGTCGAAGTATCTGGAACTAATCGTTTGTTCATCTCGACTTCGCTCGATGTGACAATTTTAGTAGACCACATTTGTTAGCTTACAATAATATTTTTTAGTTTTTAGTGAAAAACGGAATTTATATCCTGATCTTTATTCAAGCCTAATTTCTGACGAATAGTTGATGCCAGTATGTTTATGGCTACCATATTTTCACCTCCTAAGGGAACAATAATATCTGCATAACGTTTTGTCGGCTCAATAAATTGTTCGTGCATTGGCTTTACAGTATTAATATATCGCTCCAGTGTTTGTTCTACGTTTCTTCCACGTTCTATTATATCGCGTTTTATAACACGTAATAAACGCTCATCAGATGGAGCATCTACAAATACTTTCACGTTGCATATGTTTCTCATACGCTCATCCGAAAACAATAGTATGCCTTCTACCAAAATTACTTCTTTACTTTTAACCGGTATAGTTTTAGAATCTCTTGTACAAGTAATGTATGAATAAATTGGTTTTTGAATACTTTTACCTTGTTTCAGTTCATGGATGTGATTAAAAAGTAAATCAAATTCAATAGAATCAGGATGATCAAAATTGATTGTTTTACGTTCTTCTAATGAGATATGTGAATTGTCTTTATAATAAGAGTCCTGCGAAATAATAGTAACATGATCAGCCGGTAGTATATCTAATATTTTATTTACTACGGTTGTTTTCCCTGAACCTGTTCCTCCGCATATACCAATGATTAACATAAGAATTTTTATTTAACTGAAACAATTGTGCTGGCATTATTTCCTAAAACAGTAGTTGGTGTTTTTCCATCCCACTGTTGTATTTTCACATACTCAATGTATAAAGGACTTAAAGTCAATTGTTTTCTTTTAATAGATTCAGCTTCACCGGAAGCTTCAATTACCATTTTAGCGGAGTCGCCTCGCGCGATTGCTATTTTTCTCAAGGCATCGGCAATAGCAACCTGTTTTTGGTTTTCAGCAACCTGAACATCCTGTAAAGCTTTCGTTTTAGCTTCAATAGCTGATTGTAAGGCTGGAGGCGGTGTAATGTTTGTTCTTAGTTGGCTCACGGTAAACCATTTTGAAATACGTTTATTGCATTCTACTACAATAGCTGATTCAAATTGTTCACGGTGATTAAAAATACTGTCAACCGCCCATTTATTAGCAACATCATTTACCGAACCAACAATGGCGGTTTTTAACCAGCCTTGTTCTACGTCTTTAATTGGTAAGCGTAAATTCTGAAACATATCTCCTAACGTAGTTGAAACTAAAGCATAATTAAAAGATGGTTTGATCTCCGCACTAAATCCGCCTTTTGTGATAACAACTTGTGGGTTATAATCAATATGTTGCTGGTAAGTAGGAAATTCATAAAGCTTTTCTGTCCAGTTATTAAAAACCACCCAACCGGTTTTATAAGTATAATCAGAAACGCCACGAGCGTCGCCGGTTAAATTAACTTTTAAACCAAGATGTCCTGCGTCCACTCTTTCGAGGGAAAAAGGATTTAATGCACTTATGATAATTCCTAATATTATGATCAACAGTGGTTTTGTAAGCCAGGTTGATTTTTCAACTTTGAGATTATATCTGCCTCGGGTAATAAAAAGCATACCGAGTCCTACAGTTAAAAAGGATAAGAAAATAAATAATGAGATCATATTATTTTGAGTTTAAGAAATTACTGATTTGTTTTACAAAATAAACCGTGTATGCAACAACAATGATAAGAAGAAAAACCATCGAAGTATATTGTATGTAAACGCTAACGGGCCTATTAATAATATATTCAAAAAACAAACTGCATATAGCAATGATAAGAGCCGTAAGAAGAGTTAGTTTAATGAAGAGTTTCATGATTCTGAATATTAATTAAAATCAAATATAATTAATATTAGAAGGGCGGAAAATTTAAAAGACTGAATCTTAATTATTAATGAAAACTTTCCATCCTTGTTTTAAAAGACGTAATGGTGTTGTTTAAAGTATCCGATTCAACTAATCCATCTTTTAAACGTACAATCCTGTGCGCATGTAAGGCAATGTCTTCTTCATGCGTTACTAAGATAATTGTGTTTCCATTCTTATGTATGTCTTCCAGTAAACCCATAATTTCAACCGATGTTTTACTATCTAAATTTCCAGTTGGCTCATCGGCTAAAATAATGGCTGGATTATTTACTAATGCTCTCGCAATGGCAACACGTTGACGCTGACCGCCGGATAATTCGTTTGGCCTATGCGACATTCGGTTTCCTAATCCAACCTGCTCCAAAACTTTTGTTGCCATTTCCTGGCGTTTGCTTTTTTCAATGCCCGCATACACTAATGGAAGCATTACGTTTTCTAAAGTAGTAGAGCGTGGCAATAAATTAAAGGTTTGAAAAACGAATCCTATTTGCTTGTTTCTTACCTCCGCCAGTTCATTATCACTCATTTGAGCTACTGCCAGTTTATTAAGGATGTATTCGCCTGCAGTAGGTGAATCCAAACAACCGAGCATGTTCATTAAGGTTGATTTACCGCTTCCGCTTGGACCCATTAAGGCTACGTATTCGTTTTTGAAAATATTAAGTGTAACACCGCTTAGTGCGTGAATTTCTTCAGTACCAATTTTATATTCTTTCGTGATGTTACTTAACTTAATGATAGGTTCCATACAATAAAGGTAGTTATTTTGATAAATACCTGAGATGAATTATTTTATTGGTATAAAGACCGTTTTAAGGGTGAATTAAGAATATCACTAATCTTAATCCTTGATAATTTTATAGGCATACTTTGTTTCGTTCTGACGAACGAATAGTATATATGTACCTTTTTCTAGTTGATTCGTGTTCAATTCTTTTTTTACAACAATTGAATTACTGGTGGTTTCAGATAAAGTTAACATTAGTCTTCCGGAAATATCGTATAATTCAAACTCCACAGGCGTGTTATGTTCTGAAGTATATGAAACAATCAGTTTGTCATTGACAGGATTAGGAAAAACAGAAAATAGTTCTGCCTTTGTTTTTGAAATCAGACCTGTTGCCAAGCAGGCAAGTGTGCCGGTTATTTTTCTTCCGGCTCTGTCAGTTGATGGATTCTGAATTAAAGTCATAAAAGTATTTCCTGCAGTACAATCACTTTTTAACTGATTGGCTAAAAAGGGTTCTAAGTAACTCATATAGCGCGCAAATAAAATAGCATTACATCCGGTTCCACTACAAGCCGGTTGCCCAAAAGTGCACAAAAAACTGGTACCATTTCCAAAATCACAATGTTTGGCTCCGGTAATAATTACATGAAACTTTTTAAGTGAGGCAGTCGCTGTATAATGACTGTTCTGCACAGTTGTATCTGCCACGCTATCCATTTCGCCTGATATTAATAGTGATGGAACCGTTACTAAACTTGCAGAATTAATTGAGGAAGGATTTGTAGTAGCGGCGCACATATTAAACAAGCAGGTAATTGTTGAATTAGAAGCTGCTCCTAAAAATGAGCTTCCGGCACCCATTGAGTGTCCACCAATGGCTGATTTTTGTATCACTTTTCCGTTAAAAGTATTTAAGATTGTATTTGAAGATACAGTATTTAAATTCATTCCGGCAGAGGCCAGAAAAGCCAGATCAGCTCCAAAATCAGCGTGAACGGGAGATGTACTCCCTTCTGTTCTTGGTAATAAAACGATGTAACCCAGAGCTGCCAGGCGATTGAATATGTTATCATAATTATCATAGGTCATTACAAAACCATGACCAAATACTACTACCGGAAACTGACCTGATGCAACTGGTGTATTTGTCCCGGTTGTGGTGGCCGGATAATAGACTTCCGTTCCAATAGTTCTGCCAGTTGCTGTGCTGGTTGTGATACCTCCGGAAATTGAATAACCGGTTGAGGTTCTACTGACATCTTTAAAGTTAATGCTCATGTGGCCAATAAGAAATGTTTGAGCATTAGTGACTAAAGTAAATGATGTTGCAATGAGTAATAATATTTTTTTCATGTGTTTAGTTATTTGGTAGGCGCTAAGTAACCTTCTTAAAGCGAGAAAATAAAACCTCTAAATTTTAAAAAACAAGATGAGCAATACTGGGAGGTCACAAGAAAGCCTGATCATATAGACCAGGCTTTATAAGGCTTTCTGTAGTATTACTGAATAATATTATTCAGTAATTATTACTAAATATTTTGAGTTGGACCAAAAATCTTCAGTGTTTGTGATTTCAATTTTCTCAACAGTTTTCTCACCAATTAATTTATAAGAGCTGGAAGGATGACTTGTAATGATCTTCGCTTTTTTAGCACCGATGTTAATCGTAGTAAGCTGTGATGCATCTGCTTTAGTAAAGTATTCTTTATTGAAATCATCTTTTAATTTTGTTGATTTACCCATTCCAATAAAACCACCCTCTTTAGTGATCACATTTTTTTCTTTTAATTCTTTAGAAGTACCGAATGCATAATAAACCGTATTCATCTTTACTGTTTTAGAAGAACTTTCAGCTTCAGCATTTTCTAAATTCATTACGATATTACTTAACTCGATGTTTTTAGATTCTAACTGAGCTTTCAAATCAGAGATTTCTCCGTCTTTAGCATCGATTTGCGTTTGAAGAGTAGCAATCATCTGCTCTAATCCGGTAATTTTTGATTTTGAGTCTTTTAGTTTCTTACTCAAAGAGCCAATGCGGTTTTTGTTTTTTGCTAAAAGGTCATAAATAGCCTGAATATCTTCTTTGATACTTTCTTCCTTGCTTTTTACATCTCCGCTTTGAGATTTGGCTGTAACAATTTTTTCTTTCTCCTTAATGGCATTTAAATTGTCCTGGATCTCGTTGAAGGAGGTTACAAATTCCTGAAGTGCGACTTCTTTTTCAGTTAATTGGCCATTCAATTCTCCGTTTACAGAGGATAAACTATCAGCTAATGGATTGGCTTCTTTTTCAGCACTACCACATGAAATGGTAAATAAACTGGATGCAGAAATAACTGCGGCAACTAAAAATAATTTTACTGTTTTCATATTTATTTGTTAAATTTTGGTTTGCAAATGTATACATTAATCCCAATGACCAATTTATGTAACCCAAAAAATCACTCTTTTTTGTATAAATGTGGGATACTTGCAACACTTAATCATTTTCTTTCAACTATTTTATTTTCCATTTATAATTTTACCTTTGCCACATGTTTACAACAGACCAACTTAAGGACCTTCACGAGCGGCATATTGCTCTGAAGGGGTTTCTTTGACTACGATAAGAAAAGCCACGAGTTAAGGGAACTCGAAGAAAAAACCCTTGATCCAAATTTCTGGACAGATTCAAAAAAAGCAGAAGTAGTTTTAAAAGA
>JANPOX010000712.1:0-7712 GCA_031428235.1 Bacteroidia bacterium
TTTAGTATTCCATTCATCAATCAAAAATATTATTCCACACTTATTTCTCTTCCTTATTTGAGATTATTTGGAACTCCGGATATAGAAAGAAATGATGTTGTTGTTTTTAATTATCCACGGGAAGTTGAACATCCTGTTGACCACAGAACTTATTTTGTGAAACGGTGTGTAGCACTTCCAGGTGATAGTTTTAAAATTGTGGACGGATTAGTTTATATTAATAATAACTTATCGGATGTGGAAAATACCCTGCAGTTTAATTATCATTTAAAATCCGAGCAGTTATTAGATTCTTCATTTATTGCCAGATACAATTTAGTGGAGGGCGGAAAGATCTCCGACAATAAAGATTATTCTTTCACCTTAACAAACAATTTGGCAGATACATTAAGAAGTAAAACTTACATCACTAAAATTGAAAGAAATATAGAGGAAAAAGGAATGTGGGATGAATTTGTGTTTCCTTACAATGTGCATTATAAATGGAATGTTGACAATTATGGCTCTTTGAAAATTCCGGCCAAAGGCGATACCATTAAACTGGATACTTTGAATTTATGTATTTTCGAAAAAATTATTTCTTCTTTTGAAAGTAATTCGCTTGAATTAAAAAATGACAGCATTTTTATTAATGGAACTCTTAGTACGACTTATGTCATTAAACAAAATTATTATTTTATGATGGGCGATAACCGTCATAATTCGCAGGACAGTCGCCATTGGGGATTTGTTCCTGAAGACCATGTCATTGGTAAAGCTACCCGCATTGTTTTTTCAAACGATAAATTGTTTCATACCGGTATAAGGTGGGACAGAATATTTCAAGCCATTGAATAGATGAATACGATTTTATTGTCAACCGCTTATTTACCGTCATTGAATTACCTTTCAAAACTTATTGAAGCAGAACAGGTGGTGATCGAAAAACAGGAGTACTTTGTAAAACAAACCTACCGTAACCGTTGCGAGATCCTAACAGCTAATGGTATATTGAGTTTAAGCATTCCTTTAATCAAACAAGCAGATAAAGAGATTATTTCAGAAAAGAAAATTTCCTATGCAGAGAACTGGCAAAAACAACATTGGAGAGCAATTGCAAGTGCCTACAAAAATTCCCCATATTTCGAATATTTTGAGGATGAGCTCAGACCTTTTTATGAAAATCACTTTGAGTTTTTATTTGAATACAATACTCAACTTTTAAATACTATCCTGAATATATTAAGAATTAAAAAGTCAATTGGTTTTACCACTCAATTTGAAACTGTGCCAAATGGAATAACTGATCTACGAAACTTATCCGAAATAAATAGCATGTATGTTCCTGTTATGAAACCATACTATCAGGTCTTCGCTGATAAGAACGGATTTACTCCAAACTTAAGTTGCCTGGATGCGTTGTTTAATGTAGGATTAGAAACTAAACACCTTTAAATTAAAATTGTCAGTTCGAGTAAAAAAAATGCACTCTTCTCATTTTTTTGTATCGAGAACGATTATTATTCTTCTCGATACACATTTGCAGGAACAGGCAAATGTGTATCGAAGTGACAAAAATTATTTCATTTATTAAATTCTGATGCCAATCACTAATACGTCATCTGTTTGGTCATTGTCCTGCTTCCAGTTATTAAATGAATATTCCAAAAAAGCTTCCTGTTCATCCATATTCATATCCTGAATAGTCTTTAGTAATTCTCTGAAGTTAGCCTTGTTTAATTTTTTGTTTTTCTCGCCGCCAAACTGATCATTGAATCCATCAGTATATAAGTAGACGCTGTCATTTTTCATTAACTGAAAAGTTTCTGTATCAAACTCTTTTTCAACTCCTGAATAAAATCCAATAGGATAGCGACTTCCTTTTAATTCAGTAACACCATTTTCCCTTGAAATTAAAATAGAACGAAACGCTCCCGAAAAAGTTAAAAGGTTTGTTGTTTTTTCGATTCTTATCAAAGAAACATCCATTCCGTCGTTAAACGTCGCATCCTGATTTTTATTAATAGTCTTTTCTAATTCTTCATCCAGTGCTTTTAAAATTAAAGAAGGATCAGTTATTTTTCTATTGATGAACACTTCTTTGAACATAGAATTAGCTACCATGCTCATCATCGCACCCGGCACACCATGGCCTGTACAATCCACGGCTGCAATATACTTGTACAACTCATCTTCATAAAACCAATAGTAATCACCGCTCACAATATCTTTTGGTTTATAAAGCAGAAATGAGTTTTCAAAATACTCATTCAGCTGTTCCTGTGTTTGCAGAATAGATTGTTGTATTCTTTGAGCATAGTAGATACTGTCGGTGATGTCTTTATTTTGTTCTGACAGTTGCTTGTTACTTTCCAGTAATCGTTTCTCATTGACTTTGTTAGCGGTAATATCATAACCAATACCAACCAACTGATCATCGTTGAGATAAGAAACATTCCACCGAATCCATTTTTTTCCACCAGCTGAGGTTCTTAATTCGTGTTCAAATGTTTGAGTTGAAATTTTGCGGTTACTGAAAATATCCAGTATTTTGTTTTTCACCTTTTCACCTTCCGGTTTTGAAAACCGCGTAGCTTCCCACCAGTTGTTACCTAATAGTTCCTGTGAATTATAACCTAATAGTTGTTGGGCTGATTTACTAACATAATCTATACTTCCATCGTTATTTAAAACAACGATCAGTGTGTTGAGTTTATCCAGGATTTGATCCTGTATATCAATTGCAAACATGAGAAAAAATTTTTAAAATTGGAAAAATGTGAAAACTAAGGGGTACGACTAGCACATACAGATATGCCACATGGAAATTCGGCAATATCGGTTACAAATAATATGATGTTTAAATGTGTTTTTCACGGAGCAAATATATAAATTATTTAATACCTCAATCAAAATTGAAATAAAAAATAGATTTAAATAAAAGTCATGTTACACTTAGCGGGGTCGAAGGGAGAGATGTAGAGGCTTATTAGAAGTGTAATTCTAATGCAACTTAGAACTAATTAGGCTGATGAATTCTTTACGGGTTGGGTCTTTCAGGAACTCTCCTGTAAAAGCAGAAGTAGTGGTAGCACTGTTTTGTTTTTGAATACCACGCATTTGCATACATAAATGAGAGCATTCAATCACAACTGCTACGCCATGAGGTTTAAGTGTATCTTGTATACAGTCACGAATTTCATTTGTTAAACGTTCCTGTACCTGTAACCTCCGAGCAAAAGCATCTACTACGCGAGGTAATTTGCTTAATCCAACAATATGGCCATTGGGAATGTATGCGACGTGAGCTTTTCCAAAAAAAGGTAATAAATGATGTTCGCATAAACTGTAAACTTCAATGTCTTTCACAATCACCATCTGACTGTAATCTTCTTTGAACATGGCTGAACGTAAAATCTCAGCAGGATTTAAATCATATCCCTGGGTTAAGAATTGCATAGCTTTCGCTGCCCTGACAGGAGTTTTTAATAAACCTTCACGGGAAGGATTTTCACCAACATCATCTAAAATGTTTTTATACATATCAGAGATAGAATCTACTAACTTATCGTTGTACTGATCTATTTTTTTATATCCGGTGATGTCGTGTTCAAATTCTTCGTTAAGCATGATCTTGTCTTTTGTAAGTAACAATAAAAAAAGAAATAGGTTTATTCTCCAAAATATTCAACGTAGTTACTGTCCGTCTCATAAAGTTTAATACAATGCAAAGCAGCTCCCATTTCTGTTATTTTTGGATTTAAAATATTCCATATAAAAATAGCCACATTTTCGGTGGAAGGCATCACAGGCATTCCTTTCACATCCATATTCAGGTTTTTATGGTCCAGTACTTCTGTTACATCAGTTCTGATAACGGCACTCAGGTCTTTTAAATTCACCACAAATCCTGTATCCGGGTTAATCTCGCCTTTAACTGTTACGTATAGTTCATAGTTATGCCCGTGCCAGTTCTTATTGGCACATTTGCCAAAAGTGGCATTATTTTGTTCTTCACTCCAGGCCGGATTAAATAATTTGTGTGCGGCGTTAAAATGTTCTTTGCGGGTAATATAAATCATAGTAAATTAACGGTATAAAAATACTAATTATAAATGAAGATTCTTATTGTATCAGCCACACATTTTGAGGTAAAGCCTTTATTGAATTTTCTTGGAATTGCCCTGCCCACAATAGGCATGAATAATGCAAATATGGATTTTGAAGAGAAGGACATTCAGGTGTTAATTACCGGCGTTGGTATGGTAAATACAGCTTTGATGATCGGAAGACATATGAACACTTCTTATGACCTGCTAATTAATGTTGGGGTTTGTGGTGCTTTTGATAGAGCGTTACAATTAGGTCAGGTAGTTTGTGTGATAGAAGATATGTTAAGTGAATTAGGGGCAGAGAACGGCGAAGAATTTTTAACCTATGATCAGTTGAATTTGCCTGGAGATTATATTTTTTCTGAAAAAAATACAGTTTCTTATCCCCTGATCGATTCCATTAAAAAAGTAAAAGGAATTACCGTGAATACAGTTCATGGGAATGAAGACAATATTATAAAAGTAAAACAATTGTTTAAGTCTGATGTTGAAAGTATGGAAGGAGCCGCTTTTTTTGCAGCCTGTTCTGGAATGAATGGAAATTATATGCAGATCAGGGCTGTTTCAAATTATGTAGAGAAGCGCGACAAGAGTAAATGGCAAATGCCTTTGGCAATTGAAAATCTGAATACCTTTTTGATTAATTTTATAAAAGAAAACACGAAACATTAAATATGAATTTCTCTCTGGGTTTTTCACCATGTCCTAACGATTGTTTTATCTTCGATGCACTTGTTCATAAAAAAATTGACACTCAAGGTATCGATTTTACAGTGATTATGGAAGATGTGGAGGCGTTGAACAACAGAGCTTTCAGGCAGGAATTAGATATTACAAAATTGAGCTATCATGCTTTTTTATATTTAACTGAACAATATGTATTATTAAACAGCGGAAGTGCTTTAGGTTTTAATTGCGGACCGTTATTAGTTAAAAGTTCAAAGTTTAAAATTGAAGATGTAAACAAAGCATCTATTGCTATTCCCGGTAAATACACCACAGCTAATTTTTTGTTGTCATTAGCTTACCCCAATGCAAAAAATAAAAAAGAAATTTTATTCAGTGATATTGAAGATGCTGTCTTGTCACATAAAGTGGATGCGGGTTTGTTAATTCATGAAAACCGTTTTACCTATGAAGCTAAAGGTCTGGAAAAAATAATGGACCTCGGTGAGTTTTGGGAAAGCCTGATCCATGCGCCAATTCCTTTGGGAGGAATTGTTATAAAAAATACCATTGATAATTCTCTTCAAAAAACCATTGATAGTTTGGTCAGGCAAAGTGTTGAATTTGCTTTTGCAAATCCAGAAAGTTGTATGTCGTTTGTAAAGCAACATGCGCAGGAAATGAGTGAAGAGGTGATGAAAAAACATATTGCTTTGTACGTGAATGAGTTTTCTGTAGATCTTGGTGCTATTGGTAAAAAGGCTGTCCGGTTATTGTTTGATAAAGCAATAGAAATTAATCTTATTAATGGCATAGCCCAATTGAAACTTGTTTCTTAGTTCCGTTTATCAGGGTATTGAGCAATTCACATAAAATAAATTTTAAACTTCATTATTTACTTTTATATTTAATAAAAAAATAGATCCATGCAAAAATTAGTTTTAATACTATCCTCGCTGCTGTTAACCACTTTTGGTTTCTCTCAGGTATTAACCCCCGGCATTAATTTATCACATATCGATTCTTCCGTAAGCGCAAGAAATGATATTTACAAATTTGCTAATGGTAAATGGTTGAATACTCAAAAAATACCTGCCAGTGATGGTAGTTGGGGCAGTTTTAATGAAATTCACGAAAGGAATATCGCTAACCTGAAAGCGTTACTGACAGAAGTTTCCGGAGATACTAAAGCTCTTCCAGGAACAAACAATCAAAAATTGCGCGACTTTTATTTATTGGCTATTGATACTGTTAAAGCTGATAAGGAAGGATTAAAACCAATTAGCGCTGACCTTGCTGCTATTGATTTGATCAAAACAAAAAATGAATTAATTAAAAAATCGGCTCAGCTAAATAAAAAAGGTGTACCTGGCATGATCGGTTTTTATGTGTATTCTGATTCCAAAAATAGTAACGTGAATGCCTCTTATTTAGCGCAAACGGGATTAGGTTTGCCTGACAAGGATTTTTATTTTGAACCTCAATATGAATCAGTTAAAAATGAGTATGCTGATCATATAACGCGTTCCTTTGAATGCTCGGGCAATTATCCTGAATCTGCTAAAGCGGTTTCTGCAGCAATCATGAAAATTGAAACTGAGTTGGCTAAAATTTCGCAGAATGCTGTTGAACAAAGAGATCCGCAGAAACAATATAATCCTTTTACAAAAGCAGAGTTAATTAAATTAACTCCTGGAATTAACTGGGACATTTATTTTTCGGCTATTGGAATTAAAACCCCGGAGAATTTAATTTTAAATCAACCCATATATTATGAAGGCTTAAATAAATTAATCAGTTCGGTTTCTATTGCCGATTGGAAACTATTCCTGAAATGGAATTTGATCAAAACTGCATCGCCGTATTTATCAGAGAAATTTGTAAATGAAGATTTTAAATTTACCGGTACTGTCCTGTCTGGAAAGAAAGTCATTAAACCTCGGTATAAAAGAGCACAGGCATCTACAGATGAAGCCTTGGGAGAAGCTCTTGGCAAGCTTTATGTTGACAAATATTTTGACGCTAATTCAAAGAAACGAGTGAGCGTAATGGTTGATAATTTAATTGCTGCTTATAGAGTAAGAATTGAATCCCGAGATTGGATGAGTGCTGAAACTAAAGTGCAGGCACAAATGAAATTGGACAAAATCATAAAAAAATTAGGATATCCTGATACATGGATTGATTACACTTCATTAACGATTGGCAAAGACTCGTATTGGAAAAATGTAAGCGCAGCTAAAGAATTTCAATACAAACGGATGCTGAACAAAATAGGAAAGCCTGTTGATCGCATGGAGTGGGGAATGACGCCCCCAACTGTGAATGCATATTATAATCCAACATCAAATGAAATTGCTTTCCCTGCCGGTATTATGCAGGTTCCTTTTTTTGATGTGAATGCGGATGATGCTTTTAATTATGGTGTAATGGGATCAATCATAGGCCACGAATTAACACATGGTTTTGATGACCAGGGTTCGCAATTTGATTCGGATGGCAATTTAAAAATGTGGTGGACAGAAACAGATTATAAAAATTTCAAAAATAAAACTAAGTTGATTATTGATCAGTTTGACAGTTATGTAGCGATTGATACACTTCATGTAAAAGGCGAACTAACTCAAGGAGAAAATATTGCTGATCTTGGTGGTTTAACGATGGCTTATTATGCCTATCAAAAATCATTGAATGGTAAAAAATCTCCTGTTATGGCAGGCTTCACTGGAGAACAGCGGTTTTTCCTGGCATGGGTGCAAGGTTGGAAAACATTGGCGCGTGATGCTTACTTAAAACAAATGATTGCAACAAATCCTCATTCACCTGGAAAGTTCCGGGCAATGGGTCCTTTAACTAATATGCAGGAATTTTATGACGCTTTCGGTGTTAAGGAAGGTGATGGCATGTATCGCCCTGTCGAGAAAAGAGTAAATATTTGGTAGGTATTTCCATATA
>JANPOX010000713.1:0-10181 GCA_031428235.1 Bacteroidia bacterium
CATGAGAATAAGAATTATTACATAGGTCTTGCATAGATAATGATTGATCTATTATTTGAAGTGCTTCAGGAGTATTTCTTCTGTGCCAGTCCAATGTATAAGGTTCTGGTATATTAATTAAAACAACTGCATGTGATGTAGTTAGTTTAGATATTGTTTCGAATATATGAGCGTGTTGCTCAACCGGAATATGCTCTAAAACATCCGGAAATACAACAAAATCAAACTTAGTACTATGAGTAAAATTGCTCATGTCGTTTACGAAAAATTCAGCTTTTTTATGAAAAGCATTGAACTGCTGAGCCATTTTGATACTTTCCGAGCTGATATCTAACCCAACAAAACTACCATCCGTAATATATTTTAGTATTAAGTTACTTACAGTGCCAATACCGCAACCAATTTCTAATACATTAGAATTTGATTTTAATCCTGCATCTTTTAAATTTTTAAAAATGGTACGGTGTCTTACATTAATTCCCAGCTTTTTCTGATGGTCTTTAAACGTATCGTAATACTCTTTAACTTGTTCTTTTGTAGTTGTTGACATGGTTCAAAATTGTTTTTAAATATACTATCGAAAAATGGTAACTGTACCTTTCAATTTATTTCCATTTTCTATATTCATAATATAAAAATAGGTTCCATCAGATACTTCCTCTCCACTGGTAGTTCTTCCATCCCAAAAATTTTGTTTTTTATCGCTCATTTTCAATATAGATAGACCCCATCTGTCCATTATCTCGAATGTAAAATCTTTACAATTTGACATTACTTTAAAATCAAAAATATCATTAACCCCATCTCCATTTGGAGTAAACACATTTGGAGTATTTTCATCTGTTATATGGTTTGACTCAAGAATATTAATTTGCTTTTCAATAGTATCGGTGCAACTATTATTTGAACCTATTAATGTTATTTGATAGAAGCCAGGTGTAAATATTTGTGTAGGAGAATTTTGATTACTTATACTTCCATTATTAAAAATCCAAGAGTATGAGGTTGCACCAACACTTTTATTAATAAACAAAACTGAATCATAACATTTAATTCTTTTAATAAAAAAATCAAAGTCTAAACTTAAATAATTAACATTTACATTAACGGCTTTCTTTAAAGTATCAGAACATCCATTTAAAGTAGTTGCAATTAATGTGACGGTATAGTTGCCGCTAGATAAATAATTATTCGTAGTTACTGAATTAGAAGAGCTTGATTGGGCATCTCCAAAATTCCAATTAATTGAATTTGCTCCTATGCTTGTATTAGTAAATGAAATCAAACTATTACACGTAGATGTTGAATTATTGAAACCAGCTGTTGCTGATTCCACATTAATTTGAACAGTTTGAGTATTTGAACAATTATTAGCGTCAGTTACAGTATAACTATAAACAGTAGTTAAAGAGGGAGATACGACAATACTATTAGTATTAATTGCCCCAGAATTCCAATTAACAGAATAAGAAGGAGTTCCTCCCGAGGTAATTGAATTTAAAGTTAAAATATCATTTCTACATATGGTGTATGAACTTGTTGTTAAGCTAGTAACTAATACAGGAGGTTGAGAAATAGAGAGAGTGGTTGTATTAACATTACACCCACCACCATTAATAGATATCGTATAATTTCCCGCATTCAAATTACTTACTGCAGAAGTAGTGAAACCTCCTGGTGTCCAAAGGTAACTATAAGGCCCAGAACCTGAAGCGGTAACCGAAGCACTTCCATTTGCTAGTCCATTACATTTTATATTTGATATTGATGAAGTCGTTGAAAAAGATCCAGATGAACTTAAATTCAAAACTTCAATATCATCGATAAAATAATTAGAATAAGGTTGAGATGCCGAAGGTGTAGTTAATGAAGTTGTTAAAAAAGGCTCACTTTTAAAGCATCCTAACGTAATATAATTTAAGGTTGATGTTGGGCTAATTGTAAAAGTATGTTTTTGCCAGGCTATATTATTTGTTATAGTAGCTATTTCATATTGAGGAGTTGCATTTATCACTAAATAATTAGATTGAACCGGTGCAGTATTTGATAAAAGAACACCAAAATGGCTCGAATTATATTGCACTTCTGGAGCAGATGACGCAGTAATCCAAAAAGAAACTGAATATGTATTTCCTGCAGTCAATGGACAAATTAATTGTGTACTAATATATTCTCTATAGTCAGCGTATGATGCATTATAACCAACTAAACCCATCATTGCATTGCCCGTATGCGGATTGCAAAACCCCATTCCGGTATTGGGGGGAACTGGATTATATGGAGATTGACTTACACCACAAGTATGGTAATAATCAGGTGTTCCCCATAAACCACCACCAACATTGCCATTACAATTATCCCATCCAATACATTTATCCCATTGTAACATAAATGTAGGACAAGAACTATTGTTTTCGAAACCTGGATTTGAAACTAAATTAGTTTGAGAGAAAGAAAAGTTACTAATCATTAAGACTAGGTAAAGTATATATTTAACTCTTGTCATTGACTAAAATAATAAATATTAAGAATATAAATATATCCGATTTCCATCAAAAGTAACTATAAATTTAAAACCAAAATATATTTCAAAATAATTTTTTACAATCACTTAATTCATGAAGCTCTTACTCATTATATGAACATAACTTAATCCACACCAAGCCATAAATGTGCTAAAAACCCTTTTAACGGTAGCTATTTCAATTATAATTCATTTATATTTATAAAAACTTAATTATGAAAAAAACTTTTACTAAAATTTTAATGGCACTGCCTTTATTAACAGCTACTATTTGTACTGCTCAATTTACATTATTTAATTCAGGAAACTCCGGATTAAGTAATAATGCATGCTGGTATGTTAACCAAAGCCCTACTGGAAAAGTTTGGGTTGCTACAACTAACGGTGGTGCGTATACATACACAGGAACTACTTGGACAAATTACAACACGAGTAATTCAAACATTGCAGCAAATTATATTACTCCTATTTCTTTTGAATCAAATGGAGATGTTTGGCTTGGTTCATATAATTCAAATGCAGGTTTATCAAAATTCAACGGAACAACTTGGACAACATATAATACATCAAATTCCGGATTGGCCCATGATAATATTCTTGCTATAGTTTTTGACGCATCAGGTAATAAATGGATCGGTACAAGAGGAGGAGGATTAAATAAGTTTGATGGAATTAACTGGACTACTTATAATACATCTAATTCTGGAATTCCAAGCAATGATGTTTATTCTTTAGAAATTGACAATACCGGAAATATATGGGTTGGAACTGCTTTAGCTGGTTTAGCTAAATTTAACGGAACTATTTGGACAACCTATAATAGTTCTAATTCATCATTACCTAATAATGATATTTACTCCCTCAAATACAACACAGCAACAAATAGTCTTTGGATTGGCACCAATGGTGGCTTAGCAGTATTAAAAAATACTACCTGGACCGTTTATAATACAACTTCTACAACGAATTTTCCAGACAATTATGTAAGAGGTATTACTCATTCACAAACAACAGGTAACACATATATTGCAACCGGGAATGGAGGAATTGGCAGTTTTGATGGGTTCTCATGGAAAAAATATACAACTACTAACTCTAACTTGCCATCTAACCAAATTTGGTCTATTAATATAGGTAATGCTGGCACATTGTGGGCAAGCACAATAGCTAATGGAATCGTTAGTATGGCAGATGTTTTTTCAAGCGTGCAAGAACATTCTGAAATTATTAATCAAGTATCTGCTTTCCCTAACCCTGCAAAAAATACAATCAACTTTAATATTAATACAACTACAGCGGGAAAAGGTAAAATTTTGATTTATGATGCTTTAGGAAAATTAGTAACTGAAACCGCTATTTCATTTACTAACAGCTTAAATAATAACTATTCAATAAATACCAGTTTATATAGTAAAGGAATATATAATTACTCTATTACGTTTGAAGGCGATCAAAAGTCCGGTAAATTTATAGTAGAATAATTTATTAGCACACTAAAAAAGGAGCGATTAATCGCTCCTTTTTTGATTCTATATATTCTTGAAATTATGTTTTACTCTCCATCTTATTCTTTACCATCGTTACTAATATTGGTAATACCGATATTCCAATAATACCAAGGCAAACCAGGTCAATGTGTTTTCGGATGAATTCTACATTACCTAACAAATAACCGGCAGTTGTTAAGCTTCCAATCCATAAGGCACCACCCAATATGTCATAAGCTAAATATTTTTTGTATTCCATTTTGCCAATGCCTGCCGCAAAGGGGGCAAAGGTTCTCACAAATGGAACAAAACGAGCCATAATAATGGCTTTGGTTCCGTGCTTTTCAAAAAATAAATGCGTTTGTTCAAGGTATTCTCTTTTCACTAGTGCTCTTCCTTTCAACTTTATGTCAAATATTTTTATGCCTATTTTTCTGCCTACCCAATAATTACAATTATCTCCCAATACAGCGGCAATAAATAACAGTATTAATAAATACGCCATGTTTAAATGCCCTGTTCTGGCAAATAAGCCTGCTGTAAATAATAAGGAATCACCAGGTAAGAATGGCATTGCTACTAACCCTGTTTCGATAAAAATAACCAGAAACAATACTATATAAATGGCAGTTCCATAATTAGCAAACAGCCAATCAAAATCCAAATGCAATATATGCTTAAATAAATCAATCATAAAAAATGTGTGTTGTTTGATTAAAGTTTTTGGTTGTTGGAAAATTTGTATCGTTTTAATTTATAAACTCAAAAAACGAACAACTAATATCCAACAACTAATTTACAGTCCTATTTCTTCAATGTAAGCTAAAATACCGCCTTTTAAATTGTAAAGATTTGTAAAACCGTGTTGCGTTTCCAAGGCGTTAATCACAGTAGCACTTCGTTTTCCGCTACGGCAATGAACAACTACCTGCTTATCTTTGGATATTTTATCAACGTTTTCCATCACTTCACCCATCGGTATCAATTCACCTTTAATATTAGCTTCATCAAATTCATATTCTTCACGAACATCAATTAACTGAAAATCTTTTTTTTCGTCAATGAGTTGTTTTAATTCTTGTACAGTTACTTCTTTCATATGTCTAAATTGTTTGTTTTTTAAATGTCATCCGCCAGCTGGCGGAGCCAGTTTAGTAATTTGTTTTTGTACTGGAGGCAACATGGCTATTTCATAATTTTATTTAATAAATTTAATTTTTATTCAATTAACTTTTCCATTCCTGATTTAAGCGGGTTAATGTAGCCACTTCCAATATTTATTGCTATAGTCTTCTTTAGATGATGCGGTTTATTATCGAGCTCAAATTCTTTTGGTTTAAATGAAATTTGAATATTAACTCTCATTCTGTCAAAATAATCATTCCCCCTATTTATATATAACATTCCCTCGGGAGAAATTTTAAAAAGAGAAATATCAAGGGCATAACTATGAATAACTGAATTAAATTTGGCGGTACCACTCACATGTATAGTTTTAGCGTTGTGATTACTCAGTGCAGGGAGTTTATCAGAACTTAAAGCTCCTCTAAAAATAAATTTTGTATCATCCAAATCATCAAGCCATGCATCCATACTATCAACTCCTGTTCTAAACTTAACAAAATCAATTGTTAAATAAAACTCACTGTTAGCTTCATTATAAAACAGATAGGATGAATTTTGATTACCAAAACACACTTCTTCATTATAACAAGTTTGTATAAATGTATTAGATGGATATGCCTCTTGCGAGGAAATTTTCCCTATTAAACATAATAATACAAAAATGCAGGTTATCGTTTTCATTAAAATATTTTATCTTTTGTTCCTTCAGGTAAATAATTAAAAAAAGTATCGCCGCGCAAACCAATTCTTAATGTTTCCAACGGAATCACATCATCTACACTGATATTACCTACGTTGACATTGGCACCGAATAAATTAATAAAATATACCTGCTGCGACTTTTGTGGTGTTTCCCAGATGATATCTTCCACTTTTATTTTTGCAGTAATTCGACTAATTAACATGCTATGTGCGCTTCCGTTTTTATGAAAAATACCAACGTTGCCACTTTCACGTGCTTCAGCAATCACTTTAAATGAACCTGCTTCTAATTCCGCTTTCATCATACTTGTCCATTTGGCCGGGTGAATAATAATCCCTTCCTCCTTTGATCCAACTTCTGATAATACGGTAAAGTTTTTTGCTAACGTACTAATGAATTTGCATTTATTTTCGTGATCAATATTAATGCTTCCATCAGAAACTTCGGCAGAATCCAATCCATAAGAATCAATAAATTTTTGATACTCATCAAACTTTCCTCTGGCAACAAATGCTTCAAATAAAGTTCCTCCCAAATATGTTTTAATGCCTGCTTTCTGATAGACTTTAATTTTTTCTTTTACATTCTTAGACATCACAGATGTTCCAAATCCAAGTTTTACGAAATCAACATAATCAGCATAACTCTCAACAAAATCTTCGGCGTGTTTCAACGATATTCCCTTATCCATAACCATTGTTATTCCACTTTTTCGTGGTCGTTCAGTTCGTTCCGGTAAATGAGATAAGTTTACATTGTAATTTGGCATATAGTTCTTTATTTTTATAGTGGTTTATTTTTAAATGATTGTATCAGTTGCATAACGGCAACGTCTTTTTCTAATATTGGCAAATATTCTAATAATTCTGTGTGTTTATCATAATCCATTTCCAGAGCGTTCTCTAAAAACACCATACCTTGCTGCTTTCTACCTAATTCCATTTGTAATCCACTCATGCGGTAATACAATTCAGGAGCGTCAGGAAATTTTTGAATACCTTCTGCTAAAATTTTTTCGCAGTCCTTATAATATTCTCCATCATACAAAAGTTTTGCATAATCAATATATATATCAAACTCTTCATAACCCAATTCAATCACTCTCATATAAGCTGAAGCGGCCTCTTCCAAAAAGCCCAATTTATGCTGAACTTCTCCAAAAACATACCAATACTCCGGCATGTTAGGATTAATTTCAATGGCTTTTTTAATGTAGTGAATACTTTCAGTGATACGGTTCTGATAATCCAAAACGATTCCAATTCCAAGCCATGCATCAGCATGCGCCGCATCTAATTTAATAGCCCTGTTGTAATTTACCAATGCCTCTTCATACTGGGTCATGTTTTCAAAACATTCTCCAATATAATAATATGTGCTTGCATCAGGTTCTTCATGCTTAAATGTTTCCCTGTACACTTCAATGGCGTCCTGATATCTTTCCAATTGTGCCAGGGAGTTTGCTTTATTGAAATAAGCTGATGAGAAATTTTCTTTAATTGCTATGGCATAATCGTAAGCATCAATGGCTTTTTCGAACAAACTCAAACGGTTATAGCTGATACCAAGGTTAAACCAGGCAAAATGATTATAAGGTTTTTCTTCTATGTAAGATTCATAAAAGGAAATTGCTTCCTCGCTTTTTCCTGTTAACTCAAAACATAATGATAGTTCGTTCAGAGCCACATCATTTTCGGAATTTAGTTTAATCGCTTTTTTCAAATAATATAATGCGTCTTCCGCCTTCTCATCATTTAAAAATTCAATACCAATAGCAACGTAAACTTCATCCTTGTATTCTGATAAAGGCAATGCTTTTTTATAATTCTCAATGGCCTGCTCACTTAAACCCATTTGGCTGTAAATATAACCACGGGTCATATATAATTCACTGTTGCTGCTTTCAACTTGCTCAATATCATTTAACAATGCTAAAGCTTCATGGGTTTTATGTTGCGATGAAAGGTACTGTGCTAATTTGATTTTTAAAGCTGAGGAATAAGGGTAATGGTCTAAGGCAAAGTCAAGCGCTTTTTTTGCAAGTTCAAGGTTAAACCATTGCATATAATAATCAATGATTTCTTCCATTTCATCGGCATCAAAAAACTCATGTGTACCCGAAGAAATCATGTCTTCAAAACGCTTTAAACTTTTTTCGAAATCCTGGTTGCTTAATCCATCTCCTTCAAACTCACTCATATAAAACCACTTATTTTATTACTTACAAATTTAAGCTTAAAAAGTAGATTTTATTGGTTAATTTTTAACAAAATAATTGGTATTTTGTAGAAAAATAGTTCTTCTTGGTCTTGTGGCTAATGGTATATTTGTGTGATTTTAAACCCAATAAAGCGTGACCTTAATAAAAAGTATTTCAGGAATAAGAGGAACCATTGGCGGTAAACCGGGAGATGGTTTAAGCCCTTTGGATATTGTAAAATTTGCTTCCGCTTATGGAAGCTGGATAATGGCAAATGATCCGAATAAAACAGCAACCATCGTAATTGGCCGTGATGCAAGGTTATCAGGCAAAATGGTAAATGATATTGTTTGCGGAACACTTATGGGATTAGGTATAAATGTGATAGACCTTGGTTTAAGCACAACACCTACTGTTGAAATTGCGGTTACCGAATTAAAAGCTGATGGCGGTATTATTTTAACAGCCAGTCATAACCCCAAACAATGGAATGCACTTAAATTATTAAACAATAAAGGAGAATTTATTTCTGAAATTGAAGGGAAATATATTTTAGAATTGGCAGACTCAGAACAGTTTTCTTATGCGGATGTCACTAAATTAGGCACCTACGAACAAAATGATACTTTATTGAAATTGCACATCGATAAAGTATTACAATTACCTTATGTAGATGTTACTGCAATTGCAAAAGCTAATTTTTCGGTGGTGGTTGATGCTGTAAATTCCAGTGGCGGCATTGTTATTCCTATGCTTTTAGAGGCATTGGGAGTAAATACAATTCATAAAATTCATTGCGAGCCAACGGGTCATTTTGCACATAATCCGGAGCCTTTGCCTGAGCATTTAAGAGATTTATCTGAAGCCGTTGTAAAAACAAAATCAGATCTTGGTATTAGTGTTGATCCGGATGTGGATCGCTTAGCTTTGGTTTGTGAAGATGGAGAAATGTTTGGAGAAGAGTATACCTTGGTGGCTGTTGCAGATGCAGTTTTACAATACCATAAAGGGGGTAATACTGTTTCTAATTTATCTTCAACCCGTGCCTTAAGGGATGTGACTGAAAAGATGGGTGGCTCCTACTCTGCTTCTGCTGTTGGAGAAGTAAATGTGGTGAACATGATGAAATCTACAGGTGCTATTATTGGTGGTGAAGGAAACGGAGGTGTTATTTTACCTGAGATTCATTACGGAAGAGATGCTTTGGTTGGTGTAGCTATATTTTTAACTCACCTCGCGAAATACGGAAAAACGACATCGATGCTTCGTAAATCATTTCCAAACTATTACATTTCCAAAAACAAAATTGAGTTAACTCCCGAGATTGATGTGGACAAAGTTTTGGTGAGTGTTAAAGAAAAATACAGCAAACAACCAGTCAATACGGTTGATGGTGTAAAAATTGAGTTTGATAAAGAATGGGTTCACTTAAGAAAATCAAACACTGAACCGATCATCCGGATTTACAGCGAGAGTGAAAGCATGAGTACCGCTGATGCTTTAGCGAAAAAAATAATTGCAGATATTAAAGAGATAATAAAGAATTAGTTTTACAGTCATGCAGAATGTCACTTCGAGCGGAGTCGAGAAGCAGCATCTCATGAGACCCTGAATCAAGTTCGGGGCGACGAAAGAAATAAGAGTCTGATAATAAAAGAAATAAAAATTTATTACAAACAAAACTTTACGAACTTTACCATTCAAAACTTAACCTCCTTTTACGGTTAAAACAAACATAAATGAAAGTATATTTAGATAACGCCGCCACTACAAGATTAGACGATAAAGTTTTTGAAGCCATGTTGCCTTACATGAAAGAAGAATATGGCAATCCATCATCAATTCATGCATTTGGTCGCAAAACAAGATCAGCAATTGAAGTGGCCCGCAAAACCGTTTCTAAATTATTAAATGTTAGTCCTGCCGAAATATTTTTTACTTCAGGTGGTACTGAAGCTGATAATATGGCGATTAATCAAAGCATTCATTCATTAGGCATTAAGCATGCGATTACAAGTAAAATAGAGCATCATGCTGTTGAAACTACTTTGCATCAATTAGAAAAACAAGGCAAGATCAAATTGAGTTGGGTAAATGTAGATGCAAAAGGCAATGTTGATCTGAATCATTTGGAAGAATTAT
>JANPOX010000714.1:0-6712 GCA_031428235.1 Bacteroidia bacterium
AATATGTCGTTTTTATGGCATGTTCGGATTGAATACTTAGTTTTACAAACTAATATTAAACGAAATGGATTTAAAAGAGCTTACAAAACAAGTTGTTGATTGTGCTAAAATAGCAGGGGAATTCATTCGGAAAGAACGTCAAACTTTTACTTATAATAAGGTAGAGATTAAAGGACTCAATGATTTGGTAAGTTATGTAGATAAAACTTCCGAAAAATTATTAGTTGAAAAACTGACACTGATTTTCCCACAGGCAGGTTTTATTGTTGAGGAAAACACAAAATCTGAAATCAAGGATTATAACTGGATAGTTGATCCATTGGATGGTACTACAAACTTTATACACGGAATTCCGTGTTATGCAATCAGTATTGCTTTAGAATATAAAGGAGAAGTTCTTATAGGTGTTGTTTATGAAGTTGCACAGGATGAATGTTTTTGTGCTTACAAAGGCGGTGGTGCATTTTTAAATGGTGCAAAAATATCTGTTTCAGAAAGAAAAAAATTAGCTGATAGTTTAATCGCAACAGGGTTTCCTATATATAACTTTTCACGATTGGATAATTATTTGAATGCACTTACTTATTTGATGAAAAACACGCATGGAATCAGACGTATTGGAGCTGCAGCAGCGGATCTATGTTACCTGGCATGCGGACGAGTGGATGCTTTTTTTGAATATAATTTAAATTCCTGGGATGTAGCTGCCGGGGCTTTAATAGTTAAAGAAGCCGGAGGTACAATTTGCGACTTTAAATTAGGTGCAAATTGGTTGTTTGGAAAAGAAATTGTAGCAACCAATACACTACTGAAAGATCCGTTTGAAAAAATAATCCAGGAGAACTTTAATTAGAATTTAGACCTTAGCCTTGTTTTCTTGCGTTTAGGTGGGAAGAAACGGCCAACCGTTACCTGAATAGACATATAAGAATCATTCTCTTTATCACCTCTCTGAGCGCCTGTTCCATCTCCATTAGGTGAAGTGGCACCCGGAATATTTCCTAAACTTGGATCTGCCATAGTAACAGACTTTGAGCCGTAAGCATCAAATAATGCAGTTTTATCGTAATAGGTACCATGCACATCATCAATATAATCAGTAAAAGTTTTTCTATAATTAAATTCTAAACCCACACACCATAATTTATTCAAGATCGTTCTATAGGCTATGCCCATTGGAATGCTTAAAGCTATTTTCTTATATTGTGTTGGACCATTTGGTAAGCCCTGACCTTCCGTATGAAGTGGGTATAATTTTTCCCATTGCCCATTTGCCGGATTTTTCCCTTTTGGATTAAAATAAAATCCGCCTATTCCAATAAAACCAATAAACTCAGTTGATCTGCCTTTATGACGGCGGGACAGCGTTTTTTTAATTCCATAACGATGTCCAGCTTTGTTTTTAAAGAAAGAAAATTCAACTCTGGTGGCTAATTCAAAAATATTGGATTTGAAATTCAGATTACGGTTATTACGGAATGGCTCTGAAGTTAGCTTATCATCCCCTGCTACTAATAAATAATTAAAGCTTGTATGCCAGTTAAAATTTTTAGCTATTTTGTATCTATAGGCTAAACTTATTGCAGGACGAGTAAGAGCAAACTCAACGTCTACAGGACTAAAATCTGTTCCTATTTTATTCATACCACCCAAATCACCCAAAAAACCAGAAGCACCGCCTTGTATAATTACCTCTTTACGGTATTTTTTCCAATCATTGGGTCTTGTAAAGCCCTGTGAAAATGAATTTTGTATAAAAACTGTAAAAAATATAACAAAGTATAGTAAACTTCTGAAATTCATTATCATGGAATATTTATACAAATAAAATATAGTTTTCAAATCTGCTTAAAAAAAGATAAATATAATAAAAATAATTTAATTTAAGTGTTAAAAAGGGGTCTTAATCGAAAATATGAATATTTCGACCTTAATTTTATAAAGACAGGATTGTTAATTACCAAAATCTTCATTGGTGTAGAATAGCTTATAAAATTTTAACCCTTTCTCTTCATCATATCCTTTTTCAACATAATCATGGCGACCATGTACATAGATATGAAAATTTTTATCAAGTTTGACAACGCTTTTCATGAATTTCTGATTTTTCTTAACCGCAGTTTGCGAAATATCAAAATCGTCAATAGCCGTTAAATCCATTTTATCATTGTAAGTTTGCCTGTACTCCCTAAAGGCTTCTTTTATTTCTGCCTGCGGAAGAATCTCCTTTTCAAACTCTTTAATATCAAACTTATCTTTCTCTTTAAAAAAACTAGTGCTTTTATTCAGTATCATCATTTGATCCTGTTTTGTCACATTGTTTCCTTCTGTTAATACTTCTTCGCAAAAGCCCTTACACGTATCAATAAAGTTAGAAGTATGAAAATAGGCGTTTTCTTTTAGCTTGGTATTTAAAAAATCTTCGACCCAATAAAATGCACAGTCTGCAATTCTGTTGCTGGTATCAACAATACTTATTTTATATCCCTTCTCCCCTTCTGTATTAAAAATGATGCAACCTTTATCCAGTTTATTGATATTGATACCATTATCACACTCAATATCAAAGTCATCCATGTGTTGGAAAACCTTTAAATAAGTGTCTTTATTTTCTGTCTTAAATAAACCAATGGCATCACAAATTACTCCATCTACATTACAATCTTTGAAATAACAGGTGTAAAATTCACCACCTTTTATTTTTGGGTGCATGGATTGATTATACAAATGTTCTGCAATGTGTTTACTGCTATCCATAAATTTTTTGGGATCTGAAAACACATCCGTTATATAACTCTGAACATCGTGATAATGCATTTCATTTTTTGATTTAAACTGATAATAGATATCCATTTTAAAAGGAGAAGTCAGATAGCGCATGACTGTATCTTTCAAAAAATCATCATTAATTTTTATATCTTTTTCGCTAATTGTTATTTCCTCCCCTAATCCTTTATTACCAACATAATGTATCACAAAACGTGTTAATTCCGAACGTGTAAAATCTATCATAGTGCAACTAATTTTAAAATGAATCGTAAATGTAACTGTTTGTGCAAGTTTGGAATTAACAAAGTTTAAACAATAAAACAATGTTACTAACGGCCATAATTCATTATAATCATTAACATTACTCTCAGAATTTACTCTTAAATTTGTTTACTATGCTTCGTAAAATTATTATACCAACCCTGATTGTATTAGCCCTTGGCCTGTGTTCTTTTAAATTTTTTCAATTTGAGAAAAACCAAATTTTACAAGACATGTTGATGTCCGTTTTGAATCAGGCACATTATAGTCCTTTAAAAGTGGATGATAACTTTAGTGAAAAAGCATATAATCTCTATTTAAAACGTCTTGATATAAGCAAGAAATTTATCCTTCAAAGTGATGTTGATATTTTAAGTAAATACAAAAAGAATATTGATGATGAGGTAAATACAGGTTCATTTGAATTTTATAAACTTTCCGCTAATATTATATCAACTAGAATCAAAGAAAAAGAGAACTGGAGTAAAGAAATTCTTTCAACCCCTTTTAATTATTCTATAGAAGAAGAATACGAAACAGATGGAGAGAAAGCAAAATATGCAACAAGTGAAGATGAATTAAAAAATGAATGGAAAAAAATGTTGAAGTACCAGGTGCTTTCTCGTTTAGATGAAATGTTAACCGGACAAGAGAAAGCCAAAGCAAAGAAAGACACTGTTTTCGTTGAAAAAACCTTCGACAGTTTAGAAGTTGATGCCCGAAGAAAAACATTGAAAGCAAATACAGACTGGTTCAAACGTTTAAATAAAATAACGACCAGAGACAGATTTTCAACATATATTAATACGATCACTGGCCTGTACGATCCACATACCGAATATTTCGCCCCAAAAGATAAAAAGAAATTTGACCAAAGCATGAGCGGCCAATTTGAAGGAATAGGCGCCCGTTTACAATCCAAAGACGGGATTTTAAAAGTATCAGAAGTGATTGTGGGTTCCCCTTCCTTTAAGCAGGGCGAATTAAAAGCCGGAGATGAAATTCATAAAGTAGCTCAGGGATCTAACGAACCTGTTGATATTACCAACATGGATATGGATGATGCCATTGATTTAATTAAAGGAAAAAAAGGAACAGAAGTGCGGTTAACCGTAAAAAAACCGGATGCTTCTTTTAAAGTTATTCCTATTGTAAGAGATATTATAGAAATTGATGAAACCTATGCTAAATCAGCAGTTATAAACAATAAGAAAAAAATCGGCTATATTTATTTACCGATGTTTTATGCTGATTTTACCCGGAATGGCGCTCACCGTTGTTCTGCGGATATGAAAAAGGAAATTGAGAAGTTGAAAAACCAGGGCGTTGAAGGAATCATTATTGATTTAAGAGATAATGGTGGGGGTTCACTTCAGGAAGTAGTTGAAATGGCCGGTTTATTTATTCCTAAAGGCCCGGTTGTACAAGTGAAAGATAAAGTAGGAAAAGTATACGTGATGGAAGATAAAAATTCGGACGTGACCTGGGATGGCCCCTTGGCCATTTTAGTGAATCATGGAAGTGCTTCTGCTTCAGAAATTTTAGCAGCAGCGATACAGGATTACAAACGCGGTGTAATTATCGGAACACAAAGTTTTGGAAAAGGAACTGTTCAGTCATTCTATAATTTAGATCAGTATTTATTGCCTCAGTTTGATACGATCAGGCCGTTAGGAGAAGTAAAGATCACAAACCAGAAATTTTACCGTATTAATGGCGGTGCCACTCAATTAAAAGGCGTTGTGCCAGATGTTGTATTACCGGATCCCTATGCATTTATTGAAGTGGGTGAAAAAGAACTGGATTATCCTATGATTTGGGACGAGATCGTAAAGGCAAATTATAATGAATTTACTGCCATTAATTATTCAAAAGTTAAAAAAGGAAGTGCAGAAAGAATTAAAGTGAGTCCTGCTTTTAAATTAATTGAAACAGAATCCAAAGAATTAAAAGCAAAAAAGGATGATACCCGTTATAATTTGAATATTGATAAATACAGAGCAGAACAAAAACAATTGCGTGAGCAATTTAAGAAGTATGATGAGCTCAAAGTAAATATCAAGAATTTTTCTGTTGATTTACCGAGCTACGATAGGGAGATTATGAAGAATGATACTACTAAATTGAACCGCGAAATTAAATGGACCGGCAATATTCAAAAAGATAATTATATTTTTGAAGCGAGTAACATTATCAATGATATGAAATAATTTTAAATTATTTTATTTGTTTAAGTAGTTATTAAGTCTATCATAATGAAGCATTTTTGGATTATTTAATTTGGTATTATTTCTTAATTTTGTTTCTTAAATTGTAGCGATGTTAGTAGAACAATTATATACCAGTTGCCTTGCACAGGGCGCTTATTTTATTCAATCAGATGGCGAAGCAGCAGTCATTGATCCACTCAGGGAATACAAACCTTACCTTGAACTGGCATCAAAAAACAATGCAAAAATTAAATATATTTTTGAAACTCATTTTCATGCAGACTTTGTTTCTGGGCATGTAGATCTGGCACAAAAAACAGGTGCTGAAATTGTTTTTGGACCAAACGCACAAACTGATTTTAAAAGCACCCTTGCAAAAGATAACCAGGAATTTAAAGTTGGGAAACTAACCATTAAAGTACTTCATACTCCGGGCCATACTCTTGAATCAACTACATATTTGCTACTGGATGAAAATAATAAGCCACATTGTATTTTTTCAGGTGATACTTTATTTATTGGTGATGTTGGCAGACCTGATCTTGCCATTAAATCAGATTTAACTCAGGAAGATTTGGCGGGAATGCTTTATGATTCATTGCGTAATAAGATTATGACTTTACCCGATGATGTGATTGTATACCCTGCTCACGGTGCTGGTTCAGCCTGTGGTAAGAACATGAGCAAAGAAACTTTTGATTCATTAGGTAATCAGAAAAAAGTAAATTACGCGCTTGGTAATCTTACCAAAAAGGAATTCGTTAAAGAATTAACCACTGGTATTTTACCTGCTCCACAATATTTTGAAAAAAATGCCAGGTTAAATAAAGCTGGTTATGAGAATTATGACAGTGTTTCTCAAAAGGGAACAAAAGCTTTGAATGCAGAAGAAGTAAAACATTTATTAAATACAACCAAAGCAATAGTTTTAGATGTAAGAAAACCTCATGAATTTGCTGCAGAACATGTAAAAGACTCTATTTTTATTGGAATTGACGGGCAGTTTGCTCCCTGGGTGGGTTCTTTAATCACTGATCTAAAACAGCCAATCATATTGGTGACTCCAAGCGGACGCGAAGAAGAAACGGTTATGCGATTAAGTCGTGTAGGTTATGATAATTGTATAGGCTTTATTGATGGAGGTATTGATACCTGGAAGAAAGCTGGCAATGAGACGTCATCCATTTTATCGATTCCGGCAGAAGATTTTTCGAAAAAATTGAAAAAGGTATCTTTGAATGTTTTGGATGTCAGAAAACCTGGAGAATATTCTTCCAGCCATTTAGAGAGAGTTGCATCTACTCCACTTGATTTTATAACCGATTGGCAAGATTCTCTTTCCAAAGAAAAAGAATACCATATTCACTGTGCAGGTGGTTATCGGAGTATGATTACGGCCTCTCTTTTAAAGAGAAAAGGTTATTCCAAATTAATTGATATTGCAGGAGGTTATGGTGCAATTCAAAAGACAG
>JANPOX010000715.1:0-1634 GCA_031428235.1 Bacteroidia bacterium
AATCCACATGGTAATAGGCCATTCAGTAAACCAATAAGAAATAGGAAACGCAAACCTTTCTTATTAAATAGATTTCCCAATTTCTTTTTTAAAGCACTAATCAAATGGTATAAAAACGAAAAACTCTCCGCGTTGATAAAGGACAGATTGGGCAGGATTACTGAGGTTAATAGTAACACTCCTATTCCAATAGAAACACCTTGTTGCAATCCTCCAATAAAAAATGATTGTCCTAATAAACCAAAAATTAACCCTAAGAGTGTATATGTAATAACACGACCTGCATTATACAAAAATATGCCACTATACTTTTTAAAAGGGGAATACTGATTTACCGGCAAGGATAATGCAATAGGCCCACACATGCCAATGCAGTGAAAACTTCCTAAGAAACCCAGTGATATGGCGGCGATAAAAAATGGCATGATTTCTAATTAATAAAAATAACTTCTTCTTTAAAATAAGGGATTTTGTTACTTACCCAAGACAGTTGTAGTTTGTAAACCCCGCGCGTCAGTATATTGCTTTCAATGACTTGCTTATGATTGATGAATTTCATCGGGTAGGTGACATCCATTTTAGAATCGGAAGGACGGAATAAGGTAATGGATCCTTTAAAATCATCCGCCAACAAGGCGGAATCTACCGTTAAAGCAATTTCATTTTTAGAAACGACATGGTGGATACTGTATTCAGTTTTTTTTGCATTATGGGTAGCATCTATTTTATCCTGAAATTGTATTTCCTCGGCGTAATAGTCAGCGCTCACGAGTTCTACATCCTGTTTATAGCAAAGTGTTACCAATGTAATAATGAGTGATACAAAGCTTAGGTAAAGTATAGTTAATTTATTTCCAAAATTCATATTTTCAGTTTTTATAGGTTATTTAAATTTGATAGGGCCCAGGAAATTGCTTTTAATGGTCTTTATTTTTTTGCCATTTGAATATACACCGATTAATAATTGCATTTTACGAGCAGTAATGTCTGATTTATTAAGGTAAACAAAGAACTCTCCTTCGCTGATTCCTTCCTTCTTTACAACAATGTCTCTACCGATCATTTGTAATTTATAATTTTTGAAATTTTCAATTTTTAATTCAACCGGTAATTCTTTTCTGGTTTTATTTACCAGTTTAATAGTGAATAAATTGCTTAGCTGGTTGTTAGGGTGTTCCTGAAACAACATACCTTTTGCCCTTAACACCGTCGCATCATAATCTGAGCGTGTGGAGAGCAAACCAACCTCTACACTAATCAGTATTAGCAGAACCGCGGTGTAGGCTTTCATCCGTCCTGTAAATTTTAATTTTTCTTTGTTCTTAATACCGGCTTCAGAATCATAACGGATCAACCCTTTTTCCAGACCAACATTATCCATGATGTTATCACACGCATCAATACAAGCTGTGCAACTAACACATTCCAGTTGGGTTCCATTACGAATATCAATTCCTGTGGGACAAACTTTTACACATAAATTACAATCAATACAATCGCCTCCAATTCTGAGTTCATTTTTTTTGAATTTATGACGATCTTCACCTCGCACATAATCGTAGGCCACTACAATCGTGTTTTTATCAGTGAGAACACCTTGCATTCTCCCGTAAGGACAAACTATCAGGCACACC
>JANPOX010000716.1:0-10131 GCA_031428235.1 Bacteroidia bacterium
CGAAAGGGCTGTCAATAAAGTGTTTGGTGCAATTGGTGAGATCAATGGGAAAAGTGCTTATGAAGTATTAGGGATCATTGACGGGCATTATAAATGGAAAGCGTTAAATCCAAAAATCAGTTTTAAGCCGGATAGCAGCGATTTTACGTGTGAAGTGAAAGTTGAAGTAGGCCCCTTTGGATATAAATCAAATGTATTAGGACATGTGAAGATAGGTTACGATAATAAAATCAACCAGATTTCCATTAAAATTACTGAAGCTGTGTTTGAATTATACACTATTGTTTTAAACAATAAAATACATATAAAAGATATCCATTTAGAGGAATATTTCAAGGATCCTTTTTTATTTGACGGCCCAAAAAGTTTTGCTACTGATATGTCATTTACAATGCCTGATAGTACTGTTAAACAAATTTATGTGCAACCCTCAGATTGTGTGATGAAAGTTGTGAAACAGGCCATTAAAACTTCCTGTGATATTGTAGCACAGGATAAACCATTTAAAAGAGAGACCAAAGTAACGCCTCCGGTGCAGGTAAGCACTAAAGATAAAACAACTACTATAAAAAATAATCCGTGAAGAACTTTTTAAAGCAGAATTTTATTTACATAGGATTATACCTGTTGCTCTTCATGATTTTGGGTTACGTGCTTTTAACGAATGACAAATTCAATATTCACCGTATCATCAATAAACATGTTACCAATGATTGGGTTGGGACATTCTTTAGCTACCTGACACATATTGGAGATGGTGTGTTTGCAATTATACTTGTGTTGATGTTATTGTTTTTTAGTATGCGAAATGCTGTTTACGTCTTGATTTCTTACGTGTCAGCTTCATTGTTAACTACAGTTTTAAAAAATCTGGTATATGCTGATTATTACAGGCCTTATTTTATGTTTAAGTATTATGCCAGAGAGCAATTAAATTTAGTAACAGATGTTGAAATTTTAAGCAAGTATTCTTTTCCAAGTGGCCATTCAACTTCTGCGTTTGCTGTATTTTTTTGTTTGTTGTTCATGACAAAAAACCATTTTTTGAAATTATTTTATTTTTGTATGGCCTGTATCGCCGCATTCAGCAGAACTTATTTATCGCAACACTGGCTGGTTGATATTTATGTAGGATCCATCATTGGTGTTTCTTTTTCGGTATTGATGTATTTTCAATTTTTCAGCCAAATGAAATGGGCACATCTGGATATTACATTGCCTGAATTTCTCTCTAAAAATAAAGCTAAACGTGTTTAAAATTTTAAATACAGATATGAAAGCTTATGCTTTTATTTTTACAGCAGCCTGCTTGCTTTACATTCCTTTTATTGGCAACATGCCTTTGTTTGACTGGGATGAAATCAATTTTGCAGAATGCGCACGTGAAATGCTGGTTTCGAATAATTACGGAGATGTACAATTATATTTTCATCCCTTTTGGGAAAAACCTCCTTTATTTATATGGCTGCAGGCTATGAGCATGAATATTTTTGGAGTGAACGAATTTGCGGCCCGTTTTCCGAATTCCATTTGTGGAGTAATTACCCTGATGATTTTATATAAAACCGGAAAGGAATTCAATGACCGGAAATTTGGTCTCACCTGGGCATTTGTGTATGCTTCTACTTTATTGCCCCATTTGTTTTTTAAGAGTGGCATTATTGATCCCTGGTTTAATTTGTTTATATATATATCTGTTTACCAATTAATTCAACACACCAATAATCCTGTAGGCAAGTTAGGATATCAAACTGCTATTACAGCCGGTTTCTTTTTAGGATTGGCTTTACTTACAAAAGGTCCTGCCGCTTTAATACTGGTTGGCCTGACGGTAACTGTATTTTTTGTTTTAGGGAAATTAAAAAAGATCTCGTCGTTTAAATTCATGTTGGCTTTCTTTCTCGCATTTTTAATTACCGGATTGAGTTGGTTTGCTATTGAAATTATGCAAGGCCATGGAAAAGTAATTAAAGAATTTATTGATTATCAGGTGCGACTATTTAATACAGAAGACAGTGATCATGGCGGACCATTCATTTACCATTTTGTAGTACTATTAATTGGATGTTTCCCTTCTTCTTTGTTTTTGATACTTGCACATAAAAAATCTGCAACCGATACTCCTTTCAATATCCATACGAAGCGTTGGATGTTAAGTTTGTTTTGGGTGGTATTAATCCTGTTCTCAATCGTACAAACAAAAATAGTTCATTACTCTTCGTTATGTTATTTTCCTTTAACTTACCTGGCAACTTATTCCATCCAAAAATTAATTGCTGGTCAATATGATTGGAAAAAATGGTTTCAGAGGTTCTTTATTTTTATAACTATTTTGTTAGGGTTGGCTTTTATTCTGATTGGTTGTTTACCTTTTTTGAGACCATGGCTCATCTCATCCAATTTGATCGATGATCCATTTGCTGTTGAGAATCTGAAAGCCAATGTTTCATGGACAGGCTTTGAATGGTTGATAGGCTGTGTGTTTCTGACTGTTTCATTAATGAGTTTAATTAAAATAAACAAAGGACAATTTAAATTCATTTATGTATTGTACACGGCTTCTTTGTTTGCTGTGTATAGTCTTATCATGATTATCGCTCCCAAAATTGAACAATATTCGCAGCGTGCCGCCATTGAATTTTATAAACAATGTGCTAAACATCATTTTAATGTAGAAACAATCGGGATGAAAAGCTATGCTTCTTTATTTTATGGCCAATTTAATCCTTCTTTAAAAGATGAGCAGTCGTTTAATGAATATATTGAAATGAGAAGATCAGCTTTAGAAGCTAATCATACCAATATTGAAGTGTCTTACGGCCTCATTCGTTCCAATTGGATGAAAGAAATAAAATCAGATAGGCCGTCGTGTTTTGTAATTAAAATAATTGACGAAGAGGTAGTTAAAAAATACTGCCCCTACCTGAAAGAACTCTACAGACAAAACGGATTTATATTTTATATTCGTGTATTTGATAAATAAATTAATAACTATTTTATGCTAATTGATCTGAGAAGTGATACGGTAACCAAACCATCCAAAGCTATGCTGGATGCGATGATGAGTGCACCGGTAGGAGATGATGTTTTTAATGAAGATCCAACGGTTATTGCTCTGGAAAAAAAAACAGCGAAACTATTTAATCAGGAAGCGGCCTTGTTTTGTCCGAGCGGAACTATGACAAATCAAATAGCTATCAGATGCCATACACAACCCGGAGATGAATTGATTTGTGATGTGAATTCACATATTTATAATTACGAGGGTGGAGGAATTTCTTCCAATTCAGGAGTGCAGGCAAAGTTGGTGAGTGGTAACCGCGGAAGAATTACTGCAAAACACATTGAAGAAAATATCAATGCAGATTACGATTGGTTAGCCCATACTTCTTTGGTATGCCTTGAAAACACAGTGAATAGGGCAGGAGGGAGTTATTATGGAATGGAGGACATTCGTTCGATTAAACAATTTTGTGATTTGAAAAATTTGCCTTTGCATTTGGATGGTGCACGCGTTTTTAATGCCATTGCTGAAAGAAATTATGCCACTCACGATGTGGGTAAACAGTTCAATTCTATTTCTGTTTGTTTAAGCAAGGGCTTAGGAGCTCCGGTTGGTTCGTTATTGCTAGGTACAACTGGCTTTATTAAGAAAGCACGCCGTATTCGCAAAGTATTTGGCGGTGGTATGCGACAGGCCGGTTTTTTAGCAGCAGCCGGAATTTATGCATTAGACAATAATATTGAACGCTTAAAAGAAGATCATTACCGTGCACGTGAAATCGAAAAAGTATTAAATACATTACCTTACGTAGAAAGTGTGATGCCCGTTGATACAAACATCGTGATCTTCAACCTGACAGATAAATATTCAGCAGCGTCGTTTGAAGAGGCTTTAAAGCCTCACAACATTAAATGTGCAGCATTTGGTAAACAAACCATTCGTTTTGTAACTCACCTGGATTTCACAAATGATATGCTAATGAAAGCAATGGAGGTTTTAAAAAAAATGTAAGGTTTGCGAAAAGGATTTTACAAACTTAATTGCATTGCCCCAATAACATCCATAAAAGAAAAAAGACAAGGACAGTTCCAAGACAACCGCCTCCCATTTTTTTTGCACCGTAGCCTGCAAGAAGACCTCTGAATAAATTGTTCATATAAACGTTTTTTAAGTTCTGGTGTAAAGTAATATCAGTATTCTTCAAACCCTGTTATATTTATTTTTAAATTATTTGCATAAAATTTTATGAAGAATAAGTAAACTTTAATTAGTCGTACCTCAAATAAGCAATAATGCCTTTTAATGTTATTTTTTAGTTTTATTAATAGTCCCAGAGGGACATAATATTAATAGAATTAACATAGTAATTATTTTATTGGCGTGCCGTAGGTACGCAACATTCTCTAAGCGCATCAAAGCTATGCGCATACGGTGTGTGTGAACCCTAACTATTCGTTTTAATAAGCGTTGTATAATTGTTTAAAATGCCCAATACGTTTACGGTAGTATCTTGTTGAGCTGCGTATTGCGCTTTAATTATCCTATTCAATGCGGTGAGTTTTTGGGATATGTACTTGTTAAGTACATCCACTTCATACCCTTCGTAACCGTAGTTATATACTTTAACAAGGTGGTCAACAGCTTTGGCAGTGTCTTCAAGTTCTTTTGAAATGCCTGTTTCATGGTGATTTTTATAATTTTTACTGAAGACGTATAGTTCTTTAGTAATGGATTCGAGGGTTTGAGTACGGGTCATTTTATTTTTTTTATGTTACAAAAATAATGTAACACAAGTCTGTTGCACTTACATAATTTTAAGAAAGTTATATTTTGATTAATGATTTTTTGAACATTTAAAAAATTTAAAACTTCACCTGTAATTTTAAATTCAACGTTCGCCTCGTTAAGTAATTAGGAACCGCATATTGCCGGTTGGTTACATCCGTAATCCAGGTATACGACACCGTATTATTTACCTGTAGTAAATTAAAAATTTCTATACTGATAAACATTCCTTTAATATGATGAAAAGCACTGCTCTTAGGTAATGGCTTTTCTTCCTTAATGATCTGGTAAGCAAAACCAATGTCAACCCGGCGGTAAGGAGGCATTCTAAAAACCTGTTTCCAACGCTCATGACCCGGAGGTCCAAATGGCAATCCTGTTCCAAACTGCATATTTAAGTACATTTTGCAGGACGGTAATTTAGGAATGTAATCCTGAAAAAACATACCAAAGGTTACGCGCTGATCGGTTGGTCGCGGAATATAACCGGGATGAGTGACAGTACTGTCCACCGCTTTGTTATTAAACGTATAACCATTTACAATCGTATCACCATCGCTGTTAAAGTATGTTACCTTCCTGTCATCGCTCAGATTTTCCATAGATTTTAAAACACCTATAGTAGCCCATGACTCTATGCCTTTAATAAACTCACCGTTAATTCGTAAATCAATGCCTTGGGTATAGCCTACCGAATTATTTTTAGCAAAGTAGCGGATGCGCGTATTATCAATCTCATAAGGGATCAGGTTTTTCATCTCTTTATAGTAACCTGCTAATATCAATTTAAATGGACGGTTCCACATTTTGAAATTATAATCGCCCGATACCAAATAATGAATGGATTGCTGTGCTTTGATGGTCGGGTTCAGCTTGCCATCAAATCCGCGCATCTCTCTATAAAAAGGTGGCTGATAATAATACCCCCAGGATGCTTTAAATACCATGTCGCGTTTCCAGTTTGGCTTGTAAGATAAAGTCAGGCGTGGTGATATAACGGTTTGCTTGTTAAAGTCCCAATAGTTGGCGCGTACCCCACCAGTTACTGTTAGTAATGATGAATCGTTCAACAACCTGCTGTAAGCATATTGTAAATAACCCTGTACGCGATTGGTTTGCAAACTGATTTTGGTTTTTACAACATCCATTAAATTAATTTCAGTGGGGCTATACGGACTAACATAGCCTGCCGAATCTACTGTGCGCCACTCGCTCAGTTTATCTTCAATTGACTCATGCTGGTAACGGGCGCCCCACAAGAGTTCGCTGTGGCTCCCGAACTGGTGAGTTCCTTTATGCTCAATATTTAATACGGTGGCGTCAATACGGTTTCTTCCATTATTTAAAAAAGTACCAATTCCTCGGTTAAAAGCCACCTGCCCAAAATTATCTTTTCCGAAATCTGCCTCCAACTGATCAATATAATACTGCCCTTGTACAGTATAATTTTCTTCTTCCTGTGCTTTGTAAGCAGAGGTAATTAATTTTAATTTGGTGCGGTTGTTTGGTTTATAAATGGTAGATAAGCCGCCCATCATGGTAGTATATTGGGTGAGTTCCTGCCCGTCAAAATAAATACTCAGTTTCACAGCATTGTTAACCGTACCAAAGGTAGTTTCACGGTTAGCCGGAATAACTAAGTATTGGTTATTAGAAACATTCCCTAAAAACTCAACGCTCCATTTTTCGTTCAAGGTAAAAGTGATAAAGGATTGTACATCATAAAAACGCGGACGGTATTCCCCTTTGGTATCCATGCTTTTTAATAAATACGCATTGGATTTATAACGTGAGCCTAAACTCCAGGCAACCGCCCGGTTTTTTGAGACGCCCTGTAAATGCAGACTTCCTCCTAAAAAACTACCGCTTACTGTTCCTGCAAACTTCAATGGTTTTTTATAGGTAATATCCAGTACCGACGACATTTTATCTCCATACTTGGCTTCAAAACCACCTGCCGAAAAATTAATATTACTCACCATGTCAGGGTTCGCAAAACTCAATCCTTCCTGTTGTCCGCTTCTGGCTAAAAACGGACGGTAAACTTCAATATCATTAACATACACCAGGTTCTCGTCAAAATTTCCACCACGTACCGAATAGCCACTGCTTAACTCATTATTGCTACTTACTCCAATTTGTGTTTTGATAATGTCTTCGATGTTGCCACTTGGACTTGGGATATAAAAAATATTTTTAGGATCAATGCGGGTAATTTCCGTTGAGCGGTTTTCGGAAACGATGTTCACTTCACCAATATTATTTTTAACGACTAACCTCGGATTAAATGTTTTTGTTTCTCCGCTTTGCAATTTAAATTTTTGATTAATTTGCTTATAACTGATATTGTAAATTGAGAGGGTGATTTCTTTACCGGCCGGCACGTTTAATGAAAAATGTCCGTTAGCATCACTGGTGGTTGTTGAAGAAGCATCTTCCAGAACGGCAATCTGTATTTCCGGGATACCTAAACCGTCATCATCTTTGATAGTGCCAGTAATAGTGGCAGTTTGCGAAAAGCATAGCAACCCGATGAATAAAAAAATTATGGTATAAGAAGGTCTTTTAAGCACAGGTTAAATAACGGGTGTATCCTGCAAATATTGCAAAAAGAAATGGAATTTTGGTGCTTAATTATGATCTAAATAGCCGGATGAATCCATCCTCTTAAAGACAATATGTTTTTAAACTCTAATTCTAATAACACAGACCCCGCAATAAGCGGGATTCTATTATCAGGTATTCGTTAAATACGAATACCAATAATACATACATCATCCACTTGTTCCAAATCGCCTTTCCATTCATCAAAAACTTCATTTATAATTTGTTTTTGCTCATACATAGATTTAACCTGTATCGACAATAATAGTTCTTTTAGCTTGCTGTATTTAAACTTTTTTCCTTTTTCTCCTCCAAACTGATCAGGATATCCATCAGTAAAAATATAAACTACATTTCCAGTGCGTAGTTCTATGGTATGAGTTGTAAAAGGTTTTAAACTTTCGGAGTAGCCGATTGGCTGCTTGTCTGCTTTAATTTCTTTCATTTCATTAGTAGAAGTTAAATACCAAAGCGGATTATTGGCGCCCGCCCATTGAAACATTACATTTTCATTGGCTCCAGGCTTAATTGGAAAAGCGCAAAGGCTTATGTCCATTCCATCTTTTACTTCCTGCCCGCTTTTTTTGAACGTTTCTAACACCAGTTCCCTGGCTTTGTCTAATATTTTTCCCGGTTCAGTCAGGTTAAATTCTTTTACACAGCGGGTTAATGCATTAGAGCATATAACACTCACCAAAGCTCCGGGTACTCCATGCCCTGTACAATCTGCTGCCGCATAAAAGATATGCGTAGAAGTCCTTTCAAAAAAATAGAAATCTCCTGCGACAATGTCTTTTGGCTTGTATAAAAGAAAGCTTTCAGGGAAGGCATTAAGAATATCTTCTTCAGTAGCAAGAATAGCATTCTGTATACGCTGTGCATAGTTTATAGAATCCAATATTTCCCGCTGTTTTTCTTCCACGAGTTTCTTCTGGTGCGTAATTACATCATGCGCTTTTCTTTTATTCCGATAACTACGATAACTTACTCCGGCCAAAGCGATCATTAAACCAAATCCCGCAATAAAGGCGTTGCGTTGAGTGTTCTGCCTTTTTATCTCTTCCTGTCTTTTACCAAGTTCAGTTTGCTGAAGCTTAATTTGAGATTCTTTTTTTTCTGTTTCGTATTTGGTGGACATTTCCGTCATTTGTTTATTGCTTTCTTCATTGAAGATTGAGTCTTTGATTTGAGTATAAAGTTTATAGTATTGATATGCACCTTTCCATTCCGCCAATGTACTATCCAGCTCCGATAAACTTTGATAAGTATTTTTTATTCTTTCTTTACTCCCGGTTTCTTTTGCCAGTGAAAGTCCTTTGTCAAAATATGTTCGCGCTTCAGCAAACTTGCGGAGTCCAATATTTAATGTACCGATGTTATGACAAGCATTGGCCATCCCATCCTTTTCACCAAGTTCTTCACTAATTTTTAAGGATTTTAAATAGCATTCTAATGCATTGGAATAATCACCCTGTTTAGAGTGAATAAGACCAATACTAATGCACAAAGCAGCGATTCCGTGTTTATCGCCTATTTCTTCTAATATTTTAAATGCCTTCAAATAAAATTTCAGTGCGGATGAATATTCGCTTTTATACCAGTAAATAATACCGATATTTCCATAAGAATACGCCATTCCTTGTTGATTATTAAGTTCCTCAGTTATTTTTAAATCTTTAAAATAAAACTCCAATGACTTTGTATAGTTGCCTTCGAGCTTATAAATATTGCCAATATTGTTGTATGAAGCAGACATCCCTTCTTTATTACTCACTTTATCAAAAAGCTTTAAACTCTTGAAATAAAACTCAAGTGCGCTAGCATAATCGCCTATCTCTGTATATATAAGTCCAAGATTATTATAACAAAACGCCATTTTTTGTTGGTCGTTAAAGTGTTCAAAAATTTTTAAGCCTTTGAAGGTGAATTCTAATGCAAGTGCATTGTGGCCTTTATACCAGTTAATAATACCAATAGTATTGTAAGCAGCACCTTTTTGTAAACTGACTATTGAAAAATTATTGTTTATTGAAAGTAATTTATCAGAAAGAGCTATTACTTGATTAGAATAATTTATTGCAGTTTCATATTTGCTTATATTTAAAAACTCTACACTCAAGGCGTTTAAGATGTTTATACGGGTTGTATCGGCTTTGGCTATCTTTAAAACTAATGAAAGAGAATCTATAGTTTTATTTTGAGCAACGGACAAATCTCTAAATAGGGACAGTATTAAAAGTATAAGAAAAGTTCTTTTCATTGTTAATTATTTTTAAATTCTTATTCCAATAATACATACATCATCCACTTGTTCCAAATCGCCTTTCCATTCATCAAAAAGGGTGTTTAATTCATTCTTTTGAATTTCTAATGTTCCAGCTGATAGGCTTATCAGTTTTTCCTGCAAGGGTTTGTATTTAAACTTTTTTCCTTTTGCTCCACCAAACTGATCAGCATAACCATCTGTGAAAAGGTAGTAAATACAATTTTTTTCAGTGAACAAATGATTAGTAAAGGGCTTGTAAACATCACTAAATCCGATGGGTTGTTTGTCGGCTTTTATTTCTGTTAGTTCGTAGCCGTCATTGCGAGGTAACGAAGCAATCTCATGCATAGTTTGAAATTGCTTCAGGCTAGCGCCTTCGCAATGACGCTTACGAATAATCCAAATTGGATTATTAGCGGCTGCATAGGTTAGTTTTGTTTTCTCCTTATTAAAACATACTAAACTACAATCC
>JANPOX010000717.1:0-5174 GCA_031428235.1 Bacteroidia bacterium
TCAGAGCGATGAGTGTGTTCATGAAAAACATTTAGCTTCCATTAAAGAGGCCATGATGAAATATAAGGATGATCAACAAGTGGAAGGATTGCTATTGAACTATGTTCACTTTTATGGGTCCTATAATTATGTAGGTAATTCGAGGCGTTGGTACCGTAAAGAAATTCGCATTATTAAGAATGATAAAAGCATCCGTTCCTATAAAGATGCTCAGGGTTTCCGTAAATTGGATAATTCTAAATTAAACGTAAAGCCTATTAATGCAGAAATATACCATTATGGTTGGGTGAAACCGCCAAAAGCCCAGCAAGCCAAACAGGAAAATTTTCATAAGATGTGGCACAATGACGAATGGATGAAAAAAAACATTCCACAGGTTGACGAATTTGATTATTCGCAAATAGATAGCCTTGAAGAATTTAAAGGTTCACATCCCCAAGTGTTTCAAAACCGAGTTGCTAATGCCAATTGGAAATTTAATTTTGATCGTTCTCAGATCAAATTAAATGTAAAAGATAAATTCTTATTATTGATTGAAAAGACAACCGGCTGGAAGGTTGGGGAGTATAAAAATTATAAGGTAGTTTAATTTTCTGTATAAAACATAAGTCTTCGCTTATAAATTATAATTCTTCCACCTTACCACATTCTCCAAATCTTTATAAAATCTTTATAACTGTATTACTAACTTTGCTGAGTTATCTTAAAAAATGAATAGCTCCTCTTTTCAAAAATTTAGTCCTACTAAACAATACATTGTCAGTATCCTTTCTGTTTTAATCGTATCCGTGGGTTGCTATTTTTTATCTGACCTAATCGGGTACAGAGTAGTTGCCCTTATTTTGTTAGTAACCGTATCATTGATTGCTTTATTTTTTGACATTAAACCTGTTCTGCTATCTGCCATACTAAGTGCGGTTTTATGGGACTTTTTCTTTATCCCTCAAAAATTTACGTTGGCCATTAGTAGTGCAGAGGACCTTCTTATGTTTATGATGTATTTTATCATTGCTCTTGTGCATGCTGTATTAACTATAAAGATCCGGAAAATGGAAAAGAAAGCGAGCCAGAAAGAAGAAAAGGAAAACACTTTAAAACTTTACAGCACTCTTTTTAATTCGCTTTCACATGAATTGAAAACTCCAATTTCTACAATTATCGGAGCGGCTGATAATCTGCACACCATGTCTGATAAACTTTCAGAGCATAATAAATACGAATTAGTCTCAGAAATTTCAAAAGCATCTTTACAGTTAGACAGACAGGTCGGTAATTTATTAAATATGTCGCGCCTGGAATCTGGCTTTATAAAACCTAAAAATGACTGGTTCGATGTCAACGAACTTATATATGATGTTTTAAACAATCTAAAAGATAATGTGAGTGAGAAGCCTGTACATGTTGCTGTTAAGGAAAACCTTCCTTTATTTAAACTGGACTATGGCCTTTTATATCAGGTATTACATAATTTAATTCATAATGCCGCAACAAATATTCCCAAGTACTCTGTGATAACAGTTCGTGCGTTTTGCAATTATAACAGATTAGTAATTGTTGTCGAGGATACCGGTTATGGTTTTCCTGAAGATGAAATAGAAAGGGTATTTGAAAAATTTTACCGACTTAAAAGTTCAAAGACAGGCGGGACCGGTTTAGGTTTATCCATTTCAAAAGGTTTTATTGAATCTATGGGTGGAACAATTAAGTTAGAAAACATGCCCGAGGGAGGAGCCATTTTTACAATTGAAATACCATCTGAATTATCATATATAAATATTGGTATTAAAACATGAAAAAGTCTGACATATTAGTGATAGATGATGAACCACAGATTCGGAAGTTGTTGGAAATTACGTTAAAGACCAATGATTTTGATGTAATAGAAGCAGCGACTGCAAAGGAAGGTTTACTGAAAGCCAAAAACAATTTTCCTGATCTCATTTTACTTGATCTTGGCTTACCTGATGAAAGTGGTCATGAAGTTTTAAAAAAATTAAGAGAGTGGTATACCAAACCGGTTATCATTCTGTCCGTTCAAAGCGGAGAAGAAGATATTATAAAGGCATTGGAAAATGGGGCAAACGATTACCTTGTAAAACCATTCCGCACCGGAGAATTAATAGCCCGGATCCGTTCATCATTGCGCGGTTCACTAAAAGGTATTATATCCTACGAAGGAGCTAAAAATGAACTTGAAATTGATCTCAATCTGAGAATTGTAAAGAAAAATAATGAATTGATAAAGTTAACAGCAACTGAATATGACCTGTTAGCATTATTCGTTAAAAATGAAGGCCGTGTATTAACACATCAATATCTCCTTCGTGAAATATGGGGACCAGGCTATTTAAACCAATCTCAATATTTAAGAGTCTTTATTGCGCAATTGCGAAAAAAAATAGAAACTGAACCGAATCAACCAGAATATATATTAACTGAATCAAGAGTAGGCTATCGTTTTATAGCTAAAATAAACTTATAGTAAATAGAAAATGACAACTCAACCACATGGAATCAACAAAGTAACACTTGCCGGTTTACTTATTACACTAGGAATCATATACGGCGATATCGGAACATCTCCTTTATATGTTATGAGTTCCATTATAGGCAAAAGCATAATAGATGCTGAATTGGTGAAAGGCGCTATTTCTGCAGTATTCTGGACACTCACTTTACAAACTACTATAAAATATGTGATCCTCACACTAAGAGCAGATAACAATGGTGAAGGTGGGATTTTCTCCTTGTTCACTTTGATTAAACGCAGCAAATATAAATGGCTATTGGTTCCTGCGATTATCGGCGGAAGTGCTTTACTGGCTGATGGTATCATCACTCCACCAATTTCTGTTTCAGCTGCCGTGGAAGGATTAAGATTTTTTAACCCAAAATTAAATACCGTTCCAATCGTGATCGGAATTTTGTTTGGGCTCTTTTTCATTCAACAGTTTGGTACCGGTTTTGTAGGAAAATTTTTCGGGCCTCTGATGATGGTTTGGTTTTTAATGCTTGGAACCTTAGGTCTTTACCAGCTTTCAGGAAACTGGTCTATTTTGTCAGCACTAAATCCTTATTATACATATAAATTATTAGTCACGCATCCTTCCGGTATACTCATTCTTGGAGCAGTATTTTTATGTACAACCGGAGCCGAAGCATTGTATTCAGATCTTGGGCATTGTGGTAAAAATAACATCAGAACATCATGGATATTTGTAAAGTCAATGCTGGTTTTAAATTATTTTGGACAAGGCGCATGGCTGATCGCCCATGAAGGCCAAAAATTAGAAAACTTTAAGGCAAGTAACCCTTTCTTCGCGATCATGCCTGAATCTTTTATGCCTTATGGTATCATCATTGCTACTATTGCAGCAATTATAGCATCACAAGCTCTCATAAGCGGATCCTTTACATTAATAAATGAAGCTATGCGTTTAAATTTATGGCCAAAGGTTATGGTTAAATACCCAACTGATCTTAGGGGCCAGATTTACATTCCTTCTCTCAACTGGCTTTTATTTTTAGGATGCATTGGTGTGGTTTTATACTTCCGGGAATCTTCGAATATGGAAAGTGCTTATGGGCTTGCCATTGTATTATGTATGTTAATGACCACAACTCTGCTGAATTTTTACATGCATATGAAGCGCTACAACCCGATCTTTATTTATTGTACTATCACCATCTATCTTATTATTGAATTATCCTTTTTATGGGCAAATCTGAGTAAGTTTACACATGGCGGATGGATAACATTATTAATCGCAACATGTCTTATTGCAATTATGACCATTTGGCACCTTGCTAAAAAAATAAGTAAGCGTTACGTGGAAATGGTAAAATTCCAGGATCATAAACAACAATTGATTGATCTTAGCAATGATGAATCCCTGCAAAAGTACGCCACACATCTTGTTTATATGACAAGTGCAAATAATCCTGATGAGATCGAATCAAAAATAATTTATTCTATACTTCAGAAAAGGCCAAAAAAGGCAGATGTTTATTGGTTTGTACATGTGGATGTCATGAATGATCCTTACCGGATGGATTACAAGGTAACGCACATTGCAGATAGCGACATTATAAGAATTGATTTCCGGCTTGGTTTCAGGATTGATCCAAAAATTAATCTCATGTTTAGAAAAGTGGTGGAAGATCTGGTAAAAAATGGCGAAGTTGATATTACAAGCCGATATGAATCTCTGAATAAAAATAATGTCATTGGTGATTTTAAATTTGTTGTATTAGAGAAATTTCTTTCTTATGAAAATGATCTGCCAACATTCGAAAAAATTGTGATGAACCTGTATTTTTTCATGAAAAAATTTAGTCTCAGCGAAGCCAAGGCTTTTGGACTTGACAGCAGCTCTTTAAAAATTGAAAAATTTCCTATGGTGATAAAAAGGGTTAAAGAATTGGGACTTAAACGAATATAATAAAGTTGATTAAAAAATATCTTACTTTTAAAGATGCCAAAAAAGCTTTTCAAAAATATTAAGCATATTTAAGAACCATAATGAAAAATAGTATTGTTGTTTTTTTGATATTAATATTAGCAGAAGTATCTGCACAGGATTCAATTAAAGTGAATCCATTAACCTTTTCTGCTTACGTTGAAACTTACTATAGCTACGATTTAGGAAATCCAGTCAACCATGAACGACCTTCCTTTTTTTATAGTTTCAACCGGCATAATGAGGCGAATTTGAATTTAGGATTCGCCAAAGTAAATTATACTACGGATAAAGTGAGGGGTAATTTAGCATTAATGGCAGGAACCTATGCTCAGTATAACCTATCAAATGAGCAAGGTTTATTAAAAAATATTTTTGAAGCCAATGTCGGTTTTCGAATTTCGAAAAATAAAAACATTTGGTTGGACGCAGGAATTTTTCCATCACATATTGGTTTTGAAAGTGCCATTGGAAAAGATTGCTGGAACCTGACTCGTAGTTTGCTGGCAGAGAACTCTCCTTACTATGAGTCAGGTGCTAAATTAAGTTTTACATCTAAAAACGAAAAACTCTACTTGGCGGCTATGTATTTAAATGGCTGGCAAAAAATTCAAAAAATTCCCGGTAACCAAACTCCGGCATTTGGAACTCAATTAACCTATAAGCCTAATTCAAAAATCCTGTTTAACTGGAGCAGTTATGGTGGCAGCGAAT
>JANPOX010000718.1:0-6140 GCA_031428235.1 Bacteroidia bacterium
ACTGTGTCTTTTTTTTGCCCTTCCTCTTCAAGTGTTCTAATTTTTAATCCAATTTCTTTGTAATTAGTATAGTACGAATCAGGATTTTTTGGGGTCAAAGGCCATCCCATAAAAGGAAAATAATTTCTAACTGACGCGGAAATAGTATTTATGCTAATAAATCGGCCTGCACTATAAAAAAGAAATACACTAAGAGTGTTAAAAAATAGCACGATACAAATTACTTTAAATGAAATACTTTTGTTGTTAATTATATAAAAACATAACGGGATGATAATAAAAGAAACTGTATATAAAACGACAGTATTGAAAATAGAATTTAAAAAAATATATTCATGGTTGTATTCTATCCTAGTCTCAGCAAATATTTCCATTGGGTTTTTCTCAATAAAAAGAAAATACACCCCACAAAAAATGTAGAACAAAATTTGAGTGATTAGTTGTGCAATTAGAAAATATTTTAAAATTTTTATAGTCAATTTACAGTGTATAAATTAAATGGGTCAAAAAAGCTTGTTACCTCAAAAGTGTCTATGTTTATATGTTTAACTCCATTTTTGGTTGATATAGAAATTCGGGAAGAGATTATGTTTTTTTTAAAATTATATACATCTTCACAGGTTGTTTTTTTATCAGCAATTGAAATTGTTCGATATGTTCCTAGATTGTACCAAAATATTGTCTTGTTTTTTAAACAAACATTATCATTTGTTATAGTAATGAAGTTATTGCTATTCCAAAATAAAGTAACGCTTATTAAAATACTGAGTGAAAACAACAGAAGATATGTATTGCGTTTTTTTATTATTTTAGAAAGAATAAAAGGAAGAATTAAAGATATAACCGAAAGAAGACATAAAAATAGTTCTATTTTAAAAGGCAGATTAATCATAGTATCACAAAAAAATACACTAGGTGCCCCTCCAAATTCAGTCTTCCAAACTTCAAAATACACATAGATTGCATTTAAACATAAAAATGTTAATTGAACAATTATTAGAGCAAACAGTATTTTTTTCATTATTGTCATTCCTTTATGCGTTATAATTTTTCTTTATTGCATAGAAATATTTAAAAACACCATTTTTCTTCCAAGCAGTTTTATCTTCAATGCTATTTACTAGAAACTGACCCCCACCAATTCTGTTAAACTCAAATAATAAGGCAGACGTTGAACCATCAAAAAATATAGCGTTTTCGCATCCTTGCCACAGCAAAAATTCTTGAAATTTATTTGATAAAAACTCACCAGAGAACCAACTGTCTTCTTTTATAATATGTATTATTAAATCTTGACTTTGTATGTATGCGAAAATTTGCCTTCCTCTCGTTGCCCCATCTATATACTCTTTTTTGTTGTTATCTGTAGTGAAATCCATGGCAGCCACAGAGTCCTTAATTAGTAACGGTGCGCCAGAAAAACCATCGTTACAAATTGTTGCTTCCCCTTGTGCAATTGTAATTTCATTTGTCAAATACCCTTGTACGTTTGAAGTTGTTTGAATATTGCTTTGTATGTGCCCAGCGGCGGAAGTAAATGGAGCAATTGAATTTGAGGCAGTTGATTGTAAGACATTATTCATGTATAATTTGCCTAGAATTTTCCTTTCGTCACTTCCATCAAACCAAGGGCCGGCACCAGCAATAAAAAAGTTCCTACCAGACGTTTTTCCTAATTTTTTAATTGAATCTGTTACTGATAAATTGTCACTTGATGCAGAATTTGCTGGCTTTATTTCAAATTTAGCATATTGAGATGCATGAGGAATTACAGTGTAAAATACTTTTGTATTATGCTTAAATACTCCATATGTTCTATTTGTAAGATTTGAGTTTAGTTTTGCTAAAAAATCCGCTGGTGTTTTGTACAAACTTTTGTCTAGTGGTAGAAGTTTATCTTGTTCATAAGGAGTAGGATTAGATAGTCCTTTTGAATAAAAAAGTATATCTCCAAAAGATAGGTATTTCCCAATTTCTGAGTTCCTATGATTTTCTAAGACATTAGAATTAGCTGATAGGTTAATTGTAAGAGCCATTTTATAAAAGATTTAATATGTTAAATTGACTTGTATAGTTATCAGTAAAATATTTTTTGCCGTCGACGCTTCTACAAATTATTCCAGTTGCTAGTTGAGTTATTGTGTTTTGGAAAGTAGTGGAATTGTAAACAATCCCTTGAATACCTATTTCAAATTCATAATATCCAATGTCATCACTATCATTTTTTAATTGATGATTTAAACACATTAAGTAAGGTGTTGAATTAGTTAGAAACTGATTACTAAATGTTGTAATTGTGTTTTTTTCAGATGAAGCGTAAGCTATTGAAATAATATTTTCTGCACTTTTTTCTAACGCATCAATTGAGTAATTATTTGCAATTGCATCTACTTGGATTAAATCAATGTTTGGTGTATTAAGTGATAATTTAGAAAAATTTACTAATTTGAAATTATCTTTAAGGGAATTATAAAATGATAAATTTGATTTTTGGTTTTTTTCAAGATTAGGATCCGCTTGCTTTGAATTAAATGAACTAATTCCTGATTTTTCTGTGGCACCTGCCATATACGCAAATAAAACTTCACCGATTTTATCACTTGCACTACCAGTTCTCACCGAAAAATCAAATCCCTTTAATGATGTCCAGCCTATATATTTTAACTCACTATGAGTATTCCATTTGACCGTATTAAGAAAAGTAGGGTCATTTGTAGGTGGTGTAATATTAACTTCGTTTAGAGTTAAGAGATTATCAATGTAATCATCTTTCCAAGGACGAGTTAATGTAGCTGGAACTGGTTGAAGATTATCAATGTCGTATCTGCGAGTATAAGATAGTTTTAAAATGAATGGTAAAACCGTTGAAGTTGAACCAAGATTTGCTATGCTTAATTCAAAATCATCTGTAAGCGAAGAAGCGGTATTTAGAATTTTAAATTTCTCTTTGTACTTTAAACCATCGGCAAAGAATGAAGAACCTGATAAGAATAAGCCAGGTAAATTATTATCGCCTTCGGGTAATTGGAAAGATACTTTTACAACATCAGTTGCACTAGAAAGAATATCAGCCGTTGGGATTGTTAAGATTGGCCAGCCGTTGGTGTGATATTCTTTATCAATAAACGAGCCTGTTGAATCTTTGAATTTGATTTTTGCAACTTTGGTTGCCAGTACAGCATCGGAATAACTGCCGTAAAAATTCAGAGAGTTGTTTAAATCATTTCTTATATCAACATAAATTTGATTAGCAGTTGCAAATTTGTCAAGCACTTCGGTTTTGACTAAGGCTGCATCATTTGATATAGTTGTAACTCCGGTAGATTTATTTACTAAAATTTTATCGAAAGCCATTAATCCAAAATATGCTGCTGGGTCAACAAAACTTAAAATCTGTTCACGATCTAATTTGGTTTTTATATCTTCTTCATCTCCGTTGCTGAACTGCGGTTGACCTGATGGGTAAGTAATTATAATTTTATGGTCTAGAACTCTTAGATCTGCAAGTGTTGGTTTAAAATTTGGACCCTCAACAATAATTTGGAATCCATAGTCTCCAGATGTTTCATACTCACCGATACCCATCCCGGATGACAACTTTTGAAATACATAAGTGTCAAAAACATCCTCAATTAGCATTGTAGAAGGTAAAGTAGAGCTACCTTCATCTAATCCCAAATCGTTACGTTTTATAGTTTCGGTTATTCCTGCTTCTGTATTTAATTTATTTCGTACTACCCACATGCGGGTTAATATCTCGGATAAGCCTGATGTCGTGGCAGGTAATACTTGTCCGCTTCCATCCAAAAATGAACTCTTTTTCAACCCTCGATATACGAAATACTTAACTAAACCAATTTTATTATCGGGCTGATTATCAGGTTTAATAACAAGATTAACAATATTTGGATTGCCAGTTACTTCTTGTATAAAAAATTCGCCATTTGTTGGAGCATAAGCTTTTAATGTTGTGCCTGATTGAATACCTGTAAAGCTACTCCAAGTGCGATATTCTGTTGTTAATACAGAGGTAACAGGACCAAAATTATTTGTGCCCGATTGAACTGGTAATAAATCGAAATCTGCAAAAGTATAAATGGCAGTTTTCTTTTCGGGCGCAACGCCACTTTCGGGTACTGGATAATTTAATGTTACGTTTAGATTGTAATTTTGATATAGAGTAGAAATAGATGAGCTATCGAATTGTTCAACTTCTAATGTAACCTTAGAGGCGGTATTATCAATACTTAATGAACCATTAAATGTTGTGAATTCCTGAATACCGTTCGCAGTAGTGCCACTTAAGGTGGGTACTCCTATAGTAACCCAACCTGAGGATGGTGGGGTTGTAAAAGCCCATGCAGTCCCATCGTATTTAAATGTAACTGTTTCAGGAGAGCTACCGTTTCGATATGTAATAGTTGTCTTTATTTCAATGTTATTGGCAAATGCAATTTCAGTATTTTGAAGTTCAATCTTAAATGGTAAATTTTCAGAAGCCCCCTGAGAATCGACCGGTACAATTTTTTGGAGTGACCCTGTGCCAGACCCACTTTTGAAATTTATCGTGCTAAATATTAGCGGTTTATATGTTAGATTATTATTTGCTTGAACAGTATTTGCTGTAACGCCTCTGTCAAAAGGGGAAACATGTATTAGTAAGTATGCTTTTAAGTTTTGAGGATTAAGTATTTGAATTGAGGAATCCCACGTTATTTCGGCAATATGCTCAGAATTTACCGGGATTGAGGGCAGTTCTTGGCTGCCAATATAGATTACATTTTGGCCTACAGCCCCTTTTAAATTTTCCTGCCAAAAATCAGGAAATTGAAATGTTGGGTTAGTTTGATTTGTAAATGCTACAAAACACTTTGCCTCGGCACCTTCAATCGAAGAAGATGACGTACCAATATTTTTAATTCGAACATAGATCTTTTTTTGAACTAATTTATTAGGATTTTGGTGTGGGCCAGGAGTGTTATAATTAGAAGGTGCTGAATAAGTTGTATCAGGTAGATTACGTACCCATATATCCGGACTATTTATAGGACTTGTTGTGGTGGATAACCCTGTATCGGATAAATCATCTCTTAGCATTAAATCCCTGCTATCATACGAGTAATTTTTAGCAGCAACAACAGCGTTAAAGGCATTGACCCTTCCGAATCCATAATAGTCATTTCTACCGAGCAATCCTGTAGGTAAGTATGAGGTACTTCCAATTTTATCCGCAGTTGTTCTTAATATATGTTTTACTTCAAGCCAATTGAGTAATGGTTTTGCAGAGAGTATTAACGCAATAGTGCCTGATACGAATGGTGCCGCCGCACTGGTTCCGCTGAATTCGCTTGTCCAATGTCCATATCTTGCGCGTATTGGACTGACAGAAATAGTATGTATATCTGTGACACTATCGTTTAAAATAAGTCCTTTATTTCCACTTACATCAGTTATAGGATCTTTTATAATACGCTCTTCATATAAGCGTGCGTTTTTTCCACCGTATAATGTTGTTAAATCTGAAGGTAATTCTATTCCAATTTTTTGTCCTCTAAAAAAGCCTTTGTTATCAGAGATCTTAACCCCAGATGAAAATTTTCCTAAGTAAGTTGATTCAACTTTAGCTTTAGAAAGAATAATTGTACCAGTTGCGTAGTTGTTTGCGACGCCACTTACAATTGTTAAAGTATTGTTTGATAAATTAATCCCATTAGCTGCAATTGTAACAACTTCGTGTGTTCCGCCAATATTACCAATGATTAGTTGTTGGCTGTCAAAGAAACCAAATGCATCCTCAACATTTAATATTGTGGTTGTTGAAGTGATACCTATACTTAATTTAGTAGACTGTGTTGCCACAGAGATAATATCACCTATGCTATGGTTGAACCTTAATGGCGGTGTTATTATTTTGTATGGTGGGGTACCCGAATCGGTTTGTACGTCCTTAATTATCAGGATATCTATTTGCTTATTTGTGAATGTATTTGACGAATGAATGACAATAGATTGACCAGGAAATATTCCCTCTAATGAATCTACTCTGAGGACAGTATCGGTTGTAGAAGATAATGACCAGTTTCGCAATGCCCTGGAGGCAATTATAAAAGGGCAGGAAGATTTTGCTTTGGCAGGATCTT
>JANPOX010000719.1:0-4113 GCA_031428235.1 Bacteroidia bacterium
CTACGTTGGACAAACTGAAAATATTGATGAAAGAGTGATTTCTCATAATTCAGGTATCTCTAAATACACTTCAATTTCTAATAATTGGGAATTAGTTTATTCTGAATCATTTGAAACGCGCAAGGAGGCAATTCATAGAGACATTGAAATTAAAAATAAAAAAAGCAGAAAGTATATTGAATGGTTAATAAAAAAAAGAAAAGAGGGTTAGCTTATATAGCCCCGAATGCTTTCGGGACGCTTCGCTGGCAGTGAAGAGGGCACCGGTGCTCCCGCAAGCTTGCGGGACGGTATTCTCCACAAAAAAAGTCCTGACTTAATCGGGACTTTTTTGTTCAATTATTTCCTCCAAAGCACCGAAATAATTGCGGATTTCCAAAATATATATAATGGCGGTATTATTATAATGCAATATATTTAGGATAAAAATTATGTATGTTTAATAGAATTTGCCACATATCTAAAAATGAAATTTCCTAAAAATATATGTTTATTAATTTTATCATTAATGAGTTGCTGCAAAGTAATTTCTCAAAACAAAAATTTTACAATAAAAACATTCGGGATTAACATAGGAAAATTGGAAGCTTTTCACACATCAAAAAATAATTTTGATTCCTATATAAGTCACAGCACCATTGATTTTGTTACTATCAAAGCAGATGTAAGAACAGAGGCAGTTTATCAAAATGATATGCTCATAAAAGCAGTTGTAACCAGCACTATTAATGGGAAATCTTACGCATCTCAAACCTTATGGAAAAAAGATCATTATCAAATTGATTGCCACGCACGTGATTATAATTACAGTGATTCTACCTTAACAACTCCTATCAAATGGTCTGCTGGCAAATTATATTTTCATATCCCAAATAAAGGTGATGCGGTGTATGCCGAAAGCTATGGAGTAATGGGTGTATTAAAAGAGACAAAAAAGAAATCTTTACAAATGACAACACCAGAAAGTAAGCAGATTTATTACTACAATAATGATTATTCCGAACTTCTTAAGATTGAGGTAATCAATGATATCAAAAACTTTGAAATGATCCCGAATAAATAGGAAGTTTGTGATAATTATTGGTGGTGCTTTTAACTCAACTTGTTTATTAATCATGCCTGTTTGTCACCAAATATTTATGGCTTCCAAATCATCTGTCATTAGAGCGCATTAATTAACACCTTTTAAGACTTAAACCACCTAATATTTGTGCAATATCGTGTAAAAGTGTAAATTCGTGGTTCTTAAAAAGGATGAGTCACAAAGCCAATATAGATTTGCATAAAGTTCCTTCACATGTTGCCATCATTATGGATGGGAACGGACGTTGGGCTAAACAACAAGGTGAAAACAGAATCTACGGTCATTATGAAGGTGTGAATTCTGTAAGAGAGGTAGTTGAGGCTGCAGGAGAGGTTGGAGTAAAATATATAACGTTATATGCTTTCAGTACCGAAAACTGGAACCGACCTAAAGAAGAAGTAGATGCTTTGATGGAACTTCTTGTCTCTACTATTAGTGGTGAAACACCGGCGCTAAATAAAAAAAACGTCCGTTTACAGGCCATTGGTAATTTAAATAGTCTGCCGAGTGCATGTTTGCAGGAATTAAATGAATCTATTGAGTTAACGTCAAAAAATACAGGATTAACTTTAGTATTAGCTTTAAGCTATTCCTCTAAATGGGAATTAATTAACGCCGTTAAACAAATTGCTAACGATGTAAAAGATGGCCATCTAACCAGCGAAGAAATCACAGAAGAACATATTGAAAAATATTTATGCACTAAGCACATTCCAGACCCGGAGTTAATGATCCGTACCAGTGGCGAACACCGCATCAGTAATTTTTTGTTGTGGCAATTAGCATACGCTGAATTTTATTTTACTGATAAGCTATGGCCGGATTTTCGTAAAGAAGATTTGTATGAAGCAATACTGAATTATCAAAACCGTGAGCGTCGCTTCGGAAAAACAAGCGAACAATTAACTCAATCCAAATAATGACATTTATTAGATATTCAGTTTTATTTTTTCTTTTAGCCGCTTTTAATTTAAGTACGGCGCAGATAGCACCAATAGAACTTAATACCTCTGAAGCTTTGGATTGGTCGAAACCAAAAGAATTTACCATTGCTGGAATTGAAGTTGAATGTTCTGAATACACAGATAAAAATATTATCAGACTTTTATCAGGAATTTCATACGGTGATAAAGTTCAGATTCCTGGTGATAAAATTTCTGAAGCAATTAAAAATTTATGGAAGCAAAGCTTATTTGAAGATGTTAAGATCTATTTAGTAAAAACTATCGGTTCTGATGCATTCCTTAAAATTTCGGTTGTTGAAAAACCACGACTTTCAAAATTTTCTTTCAAAGGTAAAGTTAAAAAGAACGACGCTGATGAGATAAGAGGAAAAATCCGGTTGGTAAGGGAAAAAGTAGTTACAGATTATTCTTTAGGTTACATTAAAAATATTGTTCGCGATTTCTATGTCAACAAAGGATTTTACCATGCGCAGGTTGATATCACCACTGAAGTTGACAAGTCAGCAAAAACGCCTCATGTTATTGTATACATTAATGTGAATAAAGGAAAAAAAGTCCGCATCAAAAATTTAAATATTTATGGGAACACCATTGTGGCTGATTGGAAATTACGCCGGAAAATGAGTGACAGTAAACCATTTCGTTTTTATACATTTTGGAATTCTGGTAAATACCTTGAAGATAATTTAGAAAAAGATATGCCGTCTATTACTGCTAAATATAACAGTAAAGGATATCGTGATGCCCGAATCGTTAAAGACACTGTTTATTTTGTAAAAAAGAATCGCGTAAATATTGACCTGACCATTGAAGAAGGACATAAATTTTATTTCGGCGACATTAAATGGTTTGGTAATTCAAAATACCGTAGCGGACAGTTGGATACTATTTTGAATATTAAAAAGGGTGATGTTTTTGATCAGTCTTACCTTGACCAAAAATTGTTCATGAATCCTACTGGATATGATATTTCATCACTTTATATGGATGACGGATATTTGTTTTTTAATGTAACTCCTCAGGAAGTTAATGTGCATAATGATACAATCGATATCGATATCCACATGTATGAGGGAAAGCAGGCTACTATTAATAAGGTAACTGTAATGGGTAATACAAAAACTAATGATCATGTTATTTATAGAGAAATTAGGACACGTCCGGGTCAATTATTTCGTAGGTCAGATATCATTCGTACACAACGTGAATTAAGTCAGTTGGGTTATTTTGATCCTGAAAAGTTAGGAGTAACACCTACACCAAATGCAGCAGATGGTACAGTTGATATTGAATATAAAGTAGAAGAAAAACCATCTGATCAGATTGAATTATCCGGTGGCTGGGGTGGTGGCCGTATTGTTGGAACATTAGGTTTATCCTTCAATAATTTTTCCATGAAAAATCTTTTTAAAGGTTCTGCATGGAGCCCTCTCCCAACAGGTGACGGACAAAAATTCAGTATCAGAGCCCAAACCAATGGAGTTTTTTATCAATCCTATAATGTATCATTTACAGAACCTTGGTTAGGCGGTAAAAAACCTAACTCGTTAAGTATATCTGGTTTCTTCTCGATGTTTAATACAACAGGAGCAAAAAAATATGTTGATAACGCTGAAGGTAGCAGAATAATAAATCCTAACAGAAGTACCATGAAGATCATAGGTGGTTCCGTTGGTTTTGGCAAGCGTTTAAAGAAACCGGATGACTTTTTCTCTATATATACTGAAGCAAGTTATAATTATTATGAATTACAGAATTACCCGTATTTTATTTTAGCAAACGGTTATGCAAATGATTTTAATGCTAAAATTAATATTACAAGAAATAGTATAGATGCTCCTATATTTCCTAAAAACGGGTCTAATTTTTCATTGTTAGGACAGTTTACACCTCCGTATTCTTTATTTAATGGAAAGGATTACGCAACAGCAACACCCGCAGAAAAATTTAAGTTTATCGAATATCAAAAATATAAATTTACAGCGGAGTGGTATACCCAATTAACCAACAAAAAAGCAGGAGAAGGAAAAGAAGCTAGAAATCTTGTTTTAAGAACAAAAATTG
>JANPOX010000720.1:0-7719 GCA_031428235.1 Bacteroidia bacterium
TTTCATCTCAAAATTAGCAATGGAGTTTCGCCAGACTTTTCATCGTGATGTTTTTATTGATGTATTATGTTATAGAAAATATGGTCACAACGAAGGTGATGAACCTCGTTTTACTCAACCTTTATTATACAAAGCTATTGCAGCTCATGCAAATCCAAAAGATATTTATGTTGAAAAATTAAATGCGGAAAATTCTGTATTGGCTAATGAAGCCAGAGAGATTGAAACAGCATTCAAAGCAGAATTGGATTCGAACCTGGATGAAGCTAAAAAAACAGAAAAAGCCAAGATCACCTCGTTTCTTGAAGGAACATGGAAAGGCGTCAAAATGGCTACCTCAGCAGACTTTGATGAATCTCCTAAAACAGCGGTTGATGAAAAAATATTTTTAGAAGTTGCTAAAAAATCTTCTGAACTCCCTAAGGATAAAAAATTCTTTAATAAGATTCAAAAGCTGTTTGATGATCGCAAGGTCATGATCGCTAACGATAACTACGATTGGGCCATGGGTGAATTACTGGCTTACGGTACTTTAATGAAAGAAGGTTTTCCTGTGCGTTTTAGCGGTCAGGATGTTGAACGCGGCACATTCTCTCACCGTCATGCTATTGTTAAGCTGGAAGACAGTGAAGAAGAATACACGCCGCTAAATAATATTGATGCCAAAGCCAAATTTGAGATCTATAACTCATTGTTAAGCGAGTACGGTGTTTTAGGTTTTGAATACGGTTATGCCTTTGCGGCACCTAATACTTTAACGATTTGGGAAGCACAGTTTGGCGATTTCTTTAATGGAGCGCAAATTATTATTGACCAATATTTAACTTCGGCCGAATACAAGTGGCGCCGCATGAACGGTTTGGTGATGTTGCTACCTCATGGTTATGAGGGACAAGGCCCAGAGCATTCAAGTGCACGGATGGAACGGTTTTTACAAGCTTGTGCTGAAAATAACATGCAGATTGTAAATACAACTACGCCTGCTCAGCAGTTTCATGTATTACGTCGTCAGTTAAAACGCGATTTCCGTAAACCATTGGTGTGTTTTACGCCTAAAAAATTATTACGTTACCCAAGTTGCGTGAGTAAATTAACCGACTTCACTAAAAATAATTTTCAGGAAGTTTTGGATGACACTATCGATTCTAAAAAAGTAACACGTGTTGCATTTTGTTCAGGTAAAGTATATTACGATTTAATTGAACGGAGAGAAAAAGAAGGGGCTGATGACATTGCCTTTATTCGTTTAGAGCAATTATACCCTTTCCCACAAAAACAAATAGATGTAATTTTAAAAAAATACAACAAGGCAACAAGCTATTTATTCATACAGGAAGAGCCTGAAAACATGGGGCCTTGGCGTTTCGTCGATAAAAACTTACGCTCTTTAAATTTAAAATATATTGGCCGTAATGAAGCCGCAAGCCCTGCAACAGGTTTTGCCAAGCGTCATGCAGCCGAAAACGAAGAGATCATGACCAACATTTTTTCTAAAGTATTAGTGAAGTAAGAGATTAAAAAGACTATTTGACTGAAGGGACTAATTGACAAAGTAAAAAACCAAGAACTTAAAATTAAAAACTATTATATGGCAATTGTAGAATTAAAAGTACCTAGCCCGGGAGAATCCATTACTGAAGTTGTTATTGCCCGTTGGGTAAAAAATACTGGCGATATCGTTGAAAAAGATGAAGTATTAGCGGAGATTGACTCTGATAAAGCAACGCTTACTTTGAATGCTGAAGAAGCTGGTAAAATTGAAGTATTAGCGGCAGAAGGCGATACTGTTAAAGTTGGGCAAGTGGTTGTAAAGATCGACACGTCTGTAAAACCGGAAAAGAAAGAGGTAGTTGTTGGAGAGAAGAAAGAAGTTGTTAATGAGAAAAAAGCTGAGCCTAAAGCGGAAGCTCAAACAACTAACAACCCTTCTCAAACAACTAGTTATGCTACAGGTACACCAAGTATTGCTGCTGCTAAAATGATGACGGAAAATAATATTCAGTCCGGACAAATGAATGGAACCGGTAAAGATGGGCGTATTACAAAACAAGATGTACTAGCTGCTTTATCAAACGGATTACCTACTGCAGCAAAAGTGTTGAGTAATAGCTGGCAGGGTGGAAGAGATAAGGACCGAGCAAAAATGACCTCACTTCGTAAAACGGTTGCTAAACGTTTAGTAGCTGTGAAAAACGAAACAGCTATGTTAACTACTTTCAATGAAGTAGATATGAGTGAAATCTATGCGATTCGTGCCAAATACAAAGACAAATTTAAAGAAGTGTATGGAACTAATGTGGGCTTCATGAGTTTCTTTACAAAGGCAGTAACCGAAGCGTTATTTCATTATCCTGCAGTAAATGGAATGATTGATGGTGAAGAGTTAGTGTATAATAAATATTGTGATATTGGTATCGCGGTAAGTGCTCCAAAAGGATTAATGGTCCCTGTATTGCGCAATGCAGAATTAATGAGCATTGCAGAAATTGAAAAAGGAATTAAAGATTTAGCAGTTAAAGCCCGTGACGGTAAATTAACCATTGAAGATATGACGGGAGGAACGTTTACGATCACTAACGGTGGTGTATTTGGCTCTATGATGAGTACTCCAATCATTAATCCTCCGCAAAGTGCCATCTTAGGAATGCATAATGTCGTTGACCGACCAATGGCGGTTAACGGACAAGTAGTGATTCGTCCGATGATGTATGTCGCGTTAAGCTACGATCACCGCATCATTGACGGAAGAGAGTCTGTAGGCTTCTTAGTGAAAGTTAAAGAGATGTTGGAAAATCCAAGTCGCATATTGTTTGGCGGTAAATTGCCTGAAGAAGTGTTATTGGGATTGTAATTCCTGTCAGTTCTAGCTGTCACCCTGAGCATGTCACTTCCAGCGAAATCGAGAAGCGAAGGACGAGAACAATTACTACAAAAACCCTGGTAATCTTTATCAGGGTTTTTTGTTACTTTTAATATTATTCTGAATTATGACATTATGCGAATAATTATACTCCTCCTGCTTTCTTTAAAATTGTTTTCACAAACTAAAAAACTGGATACAGTGTATTGCGATTGTTCTAAAGCAAAAGTACTTGCGATCAATGGAAAAATTATATACGGGAAAACAATCAGCCCCAATGGTTTTGGAGAGTTAAAAGAAATTAGTCCGCTAAAACAAAACTCCACTTATGCCTTCGAAAAAGAACACAATAGTTCCTGGCATAAATTAATGATCAATACTTCCGGCGAATTAACCTTTCATATTATTCCTTCAAAAGCGGATGATGATTATGACTTCATGTTATTTAAATCCGGTAAAAATAATTTCTGTGATAGTTTACAAAAACATAAATTAAAACCCATAAGAGCTTGCATTAGCAGGGATAAAGAAGAATTGAATGGTAAAACAGGATTAAATTTAAAATCACAAAATAAGTTTGTAAAACATGGTGTTGGCCCCGCTTATTGTAAATCAATCTCTGTAAAAAAAGGTGAGGTTTATTTTTTAGTATTGGATAATGTACATGAAAAAGGAGATGGTTACACATTGGAACTTGAAATATCACAACCGATTACCATCGCCGGAAAAGTCACCAACGAAAACAATGAACCCATAAAAGCTGAAATTGCTTTAACAAACCAAAAAGGCGATACCCTTTTAATAGAAAACACAAAGGACGACGGCACGTATAGCTTTATTGCCCCAATTACTAAAAATCAATCGTATAATTTAAATTTTTATAATGATAGCTCGTTTAGCTTTACAAAAAGCTTTACGTTGGCTGATACTTTGCGGTTAAAAATTCTCAAAACCGTTTTACCTAAACTAAAAAAAGGAAATAAATATTCCATTGGAACAATTAATTTTATTGGTGGTTCCGTGCAATATTTGCCGCAGGCATTGCCTTCTATGAATAATCTTGCTAAACTTCTCAAAAAAAATAAAGACCTCAAAATAAAAATCATTGGTCATTCTAATGGCAGAGATATGATGGATGAAAAAGGAATTATGGCCTTTACAAAAGGAAGAGCGAATACCATTAAAAATTACCTGGCCATTCAAGGCATTGATGAAAAAAGAATAGAAATTGAAGGGAAAGGCGATCATGAAATGTTATTCAAATTACCACAAGCAAACAATGAACAACAGGAACAGAATAGAAGAGTAGAAATACTTGTCTTAGAATACTAATGTTTTTCTTCGGGCACAACAATCGTACTTTTTACCGCTTTAAAAAATTCTACTAACTGTAGTTTTTGTGCGTCTGTGAGTTTTGCTTCTTTGTGCATCCAGGTATAGGTTCCAAGAGGCATTTCGCCTTCTTCTACCATTTCAATACACTCTTCCAGCTTATGATTTTTACGTTTTTCAGAATAAGTCCCCCACTCCGAAAAGTTTAAATGATGACTTCCTTCATTGATATGATGTTTTACCCACCACGAAAACGGGGCAACATTGGTGTACCAGGGAAATTTAGGTTGATTGGAGTGACAATCATAACAGGCAATTTTTAAAGTGTTGGCAACCTCAGAATTAGCGGATGTTACAACTATAAAATCTTTTGCCAAATCAACAGGTTGGGTGGTTTTATCAATTCTGAATGTTTGAATCAATAAAAAAAGAAAGATAAAAAATATAAAGATGTTTTTTAAAGTAAGGCGTTTTTTCATAACAGAAGTTTTAATAAATAATAACAGTATGTAAATATGCTTTAATTTTCTAAATCTTATCTTTATCAGTATAATTATTATCTACATTTGACCATGAATAAAAATATCCTGACTCCCCTGTTTTTACTTTGCGTTATAACTGGTTTTTCACAAACAAAAAACCCTATAACAGTAGCATTTTATAACTGCGAAAACTTCTTTGATACAAAAGATGATCCCAATAAAAAGGATGATGAATTCCTGCCTGAATCTACCATGAAATGGGACGATACTCGCTTTATGAATAAGCTATCTAAAATTGCACAGGTATTGGATTCAACGGTTGCGGGACCTGCTTTGCCTGCTTTGGTTGGTTTGGTAGAAATAGAAAATAAATGGGTGTTGGAAGAGCTGGTTTCTAAATCACAATTCAAAACAAAAACATACGGCGCTTTAGCAACTGATAGTCCCGATGAGCGCAGTATTGATTGTGGTTTATTATATGATAAATCTGTTTTCACCTTAGTTGATTTTAAAGAATTAAATGCAACAAATCCTTCTTTGGGAGATTACAAAACTCGTAATGTTTTATTTGCCACCCTTAAAGCCAGCAATGGCGACATAATCTATGTGTTTGTTAACCATTGGCCAAGCAGGCGATCAGGCGAAGCAGAGTCTGAACCACGTCGTATTTATGCTGCTGAGCAAGTGCGAAATAAAATCAATGAAATTCAAAAAAAGGATGCTAAAGCAAAAATAATTGTCATGGGCGATTTCAATGATCACCCTACTGATAAAAGCATTTTAAATACATTAAAAGCTAGTGATAAGCCTAACGATAAAGGAGACCTTTATAACGCCTATCATACATTGGATGCGGCCAAACAAGGAACGCATTATTACGATAAAGAGTGGAGGGTCCTTGATCAGATCATTGTTTCGCAAGGTTTTATTGGCGCTAAAAAAGGATACAAATTTGATCCAAAAAATGCACACATCCTTAAAAAGGATTTTGTGTTATTTAAAAATGCTAAAACTGGAGAAGAAAAACCTAACAGAACTTATAGCGGAGAAAAATATTATAATGGTTATAGCGACCACTTATCGGTTTATATTACTTTGGATTAATTCTGCCGGCTTAGAATTAGCGAACTCTTTTAAGCACCATTTTTCCGCGTCATCCATTTGATCAAAAACTTTAAACGGAATTCTTGGTTTATTAAATTTTAAATAAAAGTTAGCAACCAGTTTGTGCGCTAAACTATTTACAACTACAGCTGTGCATAATCTAGGCACAGCGTTTTCGTTTTTCTTTCCAAATGCTCGCCCTTCACTTGAATGCGTTACTGTATCGTCCTCGGTATAATATAAAAAAGCATATTTATTTTGTTGAACAAGTTCATTTAAAGCCAGGTTATTCACTTTTAATTCTGGAATATTTAGTTCTGAATTTCTTTTTAATAAAATCCTCACGATACCATCGCTACACAGGTGGATATACGCCGTGTTCGTTTCGGTTTTTTTTGTGACGGAAAAGCTAGCCATTCAAAAAATTATTATATTAGTACAAACAAATATAATAATTTAATCGACATTATGAAGTATTTCGCCTTAAAAAATGAACTGTATATCGATAATAGAAAAAATTACATTAAACTTTTAAAACCTAATTCTCTTGCGCTATTCGTTAGTAACGATATTTTACCAACAAACGGAGATGGATCTTTTGGTTTTGTTCAAAACAGTGATTTATTACATTTAAGCGGCATTGATCAGGAAGATATTATCTTAATGCTTTTTCCTGATGTAAAAGACAGGAAACATAAAGAGGTTTTATTTATTAAAGAAACAAGTGATTTAATTGCTGTTTGGGAAGGCGCCAAACTAACTAAAGAACAAGCTAAGGAAGCCAGTGGTATTGAAAACATCTATTGGATTCATGAATTTGATAAGGTGCTTAAAGGCTTCGTCTTTCAGGCAGAAAATATTTATTTGAATAGCAACGAACACACCCGTCGCTACATTGATATGGAAACTGCCGAAATGCGTTTCAATAAAAAAATTAAAGAACAGTTTCCTCTTCATACGATTCAGAGATCTGCACCAATTATGCATCGCATACGTGCCATCAAGCATCTTTTGGAAATTGAACAGATACAACAAGCTTGTAACATTACCGAAAAAGGATTTCGTCGTTTACTCAGTTTTGTAAAGCCAGGCGTAATGGAATATGAAATTGAGGCAGAATTAATACATGAGTTTGTTCGCAACAGAAGCCGTGGCTTTGCATACGGACCAATCATCGCAAGCGGTGCCAATGCCTGCGTTTTACATTATGTTGAAAACAACAGGGCGTGTAAAGATGGTGATGTGATTTTATTAGATGTTGCTGCAGAATACGCAAACTACGCAAGTGATATGACCAGGGCAATTCCGGTAAACGGCAAATACACCAAGCGCCAAAAAGAGGTTTATAACGCTGTTTTGAGAGTTATGAAATCTGCCACTTCTATGTTAAAAGTTGGCAATACTTTTGAAAAATATAACAAAGCTGTTGGTGAACTGATGACTGAAGAATTATTACAATTAGGTTTACTTAAATCGGATGAAGTAAAAAATCAAAATCCGGCATGGCCTGCATTTAAAAAATATTTTATGCATGGTACTTCTCACTTTTTAGGATTGGATGTGCATGATGTTGGTTTTTTTACTGAACCAATGCAAGCCGGCATGGTGTTTACCTGTGAGCCGGGAATTTACATTCCGGAAGAAGGATTAGGTATTCGTTTAGAAAACAACATATTAATCACTCCTAACGGAAATGATGATTTGATGAAAAACATTCCCTTAGAGGCTGATGAAATCGAGGAATTGATGAATTCAAAATAGTGAGGCAATGAGATAATTAGGCAATGTGGCAACGAAACCCACAAATGTTTAATTAACTAAAAACCAACAAGTTATAACTAAAAACAAGGATTATCGGTTACCTTTAAGCCTTTCAGGTATTAATATAAACAAGACTTTATGTCGAAAGTAGCGTACACAGACCTTGATTTTATTGAAGGG
>JANPOX010000721.1:0-1856 GCA_031428235.1 Bacteroidia bacterium
CCGTTAAATGGTAACACAAATCCACAGTCTGTTGCCTCAGTTAATCTAACCATGGCAGAGTCGTGTTTAAAACTATCTGCAAAAGTATAAGGATGTATAACTGCTGTATCCCATGTTGAATATAAATCATTGGAAGGAAAAGCCAGCAGGGAGTCAACTTCCTCACCTTCATGCTCTTCGTGTTCGTCAGATGTAAGTGCTAAAATTGCTGGATTTATAGAAATCCTTGTTGTGTCATCTCTTTTTACAACCTTCTTTTTCCCATCATCTTTTATCGGCTTTTCATCCGGATTGAGAAGAGATAGTGAAAAATTTGATTTTGGCCCGTTATTTGCTTTTAAAGTAGATGGTGAAAACGCACTGAATACTAATGATGCAGACATCATTAGTAAGAAAGCAGATATGTTTTTGGTTTTCACTTTTATAGTTTAAAATCGAGATTTGCAAATATGTTGTTTTTTTTGATAAAAGCAAGTGTTAAATGCTGTTAATGACTTTTAAGTTATTAACAAAAGTCTAAAAGTTACATTCTTTACATGTTTTAACTCTTTGTTTTCGATAAAGTTACAGGAAAAGCTAAATAATCTAAAATTTTAGGAGATTTTCGTAGGAAGGGACCTCTTTACCCACTTTTGCTTCACCAGACTCCAATTTTAGGAAAATGTGCTTTAAACCATTACTGAGGTAAACCGCCGGAACATTCAACTGCATATTATAACGCATTGCCTGGTTTATAGTGAGTTGGTCAATCTCAATCTGCGGGGCTTTGCATTCGATGATCAACAATGGCTTCAATGCATTATTATAAACCACCACATCTGTGCGGCGTTTGGTATTATTTAAAATCAGCTGTTTTTCAATAGAGATCATGGAGGCAGGAACCTGCTTATGAACCATTAAATAATGAATGATGTGTTGCCTGACCCATTCTTCAGGCGTAGCATCCACAAATTTCTTCCGAATGATATCAAATACCTGTAGGGTTCCTTTTTCATTGTTTTGAAAACGGAATTCAACTAATGGGAAATTCAGAGCAGGCAAATTCATTGAATTCAAAGATATGAGAAATTGCCATTGACTTTGTGAGCAGTTATTAAGAGTTGTTGATTAAGCATCAGCATTTTTTTTGGTGCGTTCCTGCGAAGAGTCAGCAGAAACCGTCCGCCAGTTGGCGGATCATCTTTACCGGCGATTCGACTCCGCTCAGCGACCGTAAAAGGATTTTCGCTTGCATCCCTCGCACACTTATTATTTCAGCGTGAGGGATTGTAACGGAAAGCCCACAGCCATGAGGAACGAGTGGCGAGGACTTGCAGTGTAAAGCCCGACCCGCAGGGACACGCCCACATGCTTACAAAAAATTGATTATATAATAATATTAAATGAAGCAAATTCTTTTTGTACCTTCGATGACTTAAAAAAATTGATAGATGAAGACGAAAGCAGAAATAGTAAACAACTGGTTACCACGCTATACAGGAAAAAAATTAGAAGAATTTGGTCAATATATATTGCTAACCAACTTTGGCGGTTACGTAAAAATGTTTGCAGATTGGAATGGAGTAGAAGTCGAAGGCCTTGATCGGCCTATGCAAACCGCGACTTTTGATGGAATCACGATCATTAACTTCAGTATGGGAAGCGCCATGGCGGCAACTATTATGGATTTATTGACTGCCATTGAACCAAAAGCCGTTTTATTTTTAGGAAAATGTGGAGGATTGAAAAAGAAGAATCAGATTGGGGATTTAATTTTACCAATTGCAGCTATCCGGGGTGAAGGTACATCCAATGATTATTTTCCGAATGAAGTGCCAGCCTTACCCTCTTTTAATTTACAAAAAGCAATTTCATAT